>CAMUPJ010000128.1 GCA_947090725.1 uncultured Clostridia bacterium | reverse complement strand
CGTACTATTCGAGCCGCACGCAGGAGTATATCAATGCGGACTATTCGATTTTCGTAGCGGAAGTTGCCAGCACCGTCAACGAAGTTTTACTGCTGAAATATATGTTGGGGAAAGAAAAGGATCCCGCGATGCGCAAGTTCCTTCTGGCGTATTATCTCGATATGTTCCGCACCACGCTGTTCCGTCAGACGATGTTTGCCGAGTTCGAACTCAAGAGTCATACGATGGCGCAGGAGGGTAAGCCGCTTACGGTAGAATCTCTTTCCCGCGAATACCTGAAACTGAACAAAAAGTATTACGGCGCCGACGTGGTGCATGACCGCCAGATCCGTCTCGAATGGGCGCGGATTCCGCATTTTTATTCGGCGTTTTACGTGTACAAATATGCGACGGGCATCACGAGTGCCGTCAATATTGCCCATGCGATTTTGCGGGAAGGGGACGCCGCGGTAGAGCGCTACAAAACCAAGTTCCTGTCGGCGGGCGGCAGTAAATCCCCCTACGACATTCTTTGCGACGTGGGCGTGGATCTGCGGACCGACGAGCCGTACCGGATTGCCATGGACGAGTTCAGCGAAACGCTTGCCCTGTTGGAGGAGTTGATTTAACGCGTGAGAAAGAAAACACGGACAATTCAATCGATGGTATGCGCTTTGATCGTCGTATTGGCGCTGGCGCTCACGGGTTGCGGTGCCGCCGTGGACGTGTATGAGCAACAGGACGAGGATACGTGGTATTTTATCGTAGACATCCGTCTCGAGCGTCTTTTGGTGGAGACGTTGGAAGAAAGCGCGGCGGATTCCGAAAAGTACGGACGTGATTGGACGGTGGAGGATTGGCTTCGGGATTATTTCGAAGTCATTGCCGATTATCACGGATTTCTTTATCGTTACGACGGTATGACGGTGGATGCGTCACAGGGCAATCAGCATTGTTACCGTTTTACGGTCAATGCGTCCAAAGCGGATTCCAGCGAAGAGGTGCGTACGGCGCTTACGCTGGAAGGCGAATCGCACCAAAAAACCAATTTGTTTCTGCGCACGATCAGCGTTGTGCGGGACGACCGCTTCAACTGGTGGATCAACGAGTATGCCGACGTATTGCGCCGCTTCGAAAACGACTCGCCTTCGCCGATGGACGGGGCTTCCATGATGGGCATTTTCCTTTTCGGGAGTACGGTCTGGACGGGGAACGGGGATCAACTGGTAGCGCAGCAGGAATTGCCGGGATTCAGCGAAGCGTTTCCCGCCGCGCAACTCCATCGCTATACCGAAATCGCTCTGAAGAACTTTTGGTACGCTTCGCAGAAAATGAACGTAAGCTACGATGATAAGATTCCCGCCGTGGACGAAAACGGCACGGTCGATCGCCGCGGCGTGTATTACGTGTTTGCCAAAGATGCGGGCGAGGGAGATACCGTAGTGGAATACGATTATTACCGTGCCGATCCTACCGGCTGGTATCTCGTAGCGCTGGTCGGCGGCGGATTGGCGATAGGTTTGGTAATTCTTATTGCGCGTATGCAAACCAAGCGGCAGAATAAGCAACCGCCGGCTAAGCCGGAAGATTCTTTCCCGTACGACCCGTTTGCCGAGTATAACGGCGGCGGCAGTCGGGACAACAATCCTTTCGAAGGATATTGAGTCCGCTTAGTTACGAAGTGCAATACAGCAAAACCGCTCCCGTGGCACGACCGATTGCGTAAAGCTTTAGCTGCTATGCGGAAATAAAAGTTTATTGCTGAGCATTTTATTAAGAAAGTGCAAGGCAACAAAACCGCTCCCGTGGCACGACCGATTGTGTAAAGCTTTAGCTGCTATGCGGAAATAAAAGTTTATTGCTGAGCATTTATTACGAAAGTGCAAGGCAACAAAACCGCTCCCGTGGCACGACCGATTGCGTAAAGCTTTAGCTGCTATGCGGAAACAAAAGTTTTTTGCTAAGCTTTTTTACAAAAAAGCGTTGGAAAATGATGAAATTTTAACAAAGAAAGAGTGAACTCCCAATGACAAACGAACAAATCAGAAACGTTGCCATCATTGCGCACGTAGACCACGGAAAAACGACGCTTGTGGACCAAATGCTTAAGCAGGGTGGCGCCTTTCGCAGTAACCAGGTGGTCATGGAGCGTGTCATGGACTCCAATGCCCTCGAGCGCGAACGAGGCATCACCATTTTGGCAAAAAACACTTCGGTCAAGTACGGCAACTATAAGATCAACGTAGTAGACACGCCGGGCCATGCCGACTTCGGCGGAGAAGTGGAACGGATCCTTAAGATGGTCAACGGCGTAGTGCTTTTGGTCGATGCATACGAAGGCACCATGCCGCAGACGCGCTTCGTGCTCAGTAAAGCTTTGGAGCTTGGGCATAAAGTCATTATCGTCGTCAACAAAATCGACCGTCCCGACGTGCGCATCAAAGAAGTGTGCGACGAAGTGATCGAACTGCTTATGGAACTCAATGCGACCGACGAGCAGTTGGATAGCCCCATTATCTATTGCTCGGGGCGTAACGGTACCGCTACGGCCGATCCGACAACCGTGGGAGAAAATCTCATTCCTCTTTTCGAGACCATTGTGCGGCATATTCCCGCACCCAGCGGAGACCCGTCGGCGCCGGTGCAAATGCTGGTTTCGGCGCTTGACTACAGCGAGTACGTAGGCTCTATCGGAATCGGACGTATCGAACGCGGTACGCTCCGTACCGGCCAAAACGTTTTGTTGTCCAATTATCATGCTGACCATCCGCCGGTGCGCGCCAAAGTAACCAATATCTATCAGTTCGAAGGACTTACGCGCGTTGTGGCGGAAGAAGCCACCGTGGGCGACATCGTGTGCGTTTCGGGTGTGGAAGGCGTTTCCATCGGCGATACGCTGTGCGACCCTACCGATCCCACGCCCATCGAGTTTCCCAAAATCAGCGAGCCGAGCGTGGAAATGACCTTTTCCGTCAATGACAGTCCGTTTGCGGGCAAAGAAGGAAAATTCGTTACCAGCCGTCATTTGCGTGCGCGCTTATATAAAGAAGCGGTGCGCGATGTGAGTATACGGGTATCCGATACCGATACGAGCGAAGCGTTCCGTGTGTGCGGTCGAGGGGAAATGCACTTGTCTATTCTCATCGAGAATATGCGCAGGGAAGGATATGAATTCCAGGTTTCCATGCCGCGTGTGCTTTTCAAGGAAGAGGACGGCGTGGTTACCGAGCCCATCGATTTGCTGATTGCCGACGTTCCGCAGAACAGTGTGGGAATAGTCATGGAAAAAATGGGCGTGCGTAAAGGCGAACTCAAATCGATGAACGCATTGGGAGAGCGTATGCGTCTCGAATTTTCGGTGCCCAGCCGCGGGCTGTTCGGCTACAAGTCGGAGTTTCTGACCGACACCAAGGGCGAGGGCATCCTGACGTCCGTATTCGATCGGTACGAACCGTTCCGTGGCGAAATCGAACGTCGTCCGTGCGGAAGCCTGATCGCATTCGAAACGGGCGAGGCGGTGGCGTATGGGCTGTATAACGCGCAGGACCGCGGACCGCTGTTTATCGGCGCAGGCACCAAAGTATATGAAGGCATGGTAGTAGGAGAGAATCCCAAGGGCGACGATATCGTTGTCAACGTATGCAAGCGCAAGCAGATGACCAACATGCGCGCGGCGGGTAGCGACGAAGCATTGCGTCTTACCCCGTATAAAACCATGAGTCTCGAGCAGGCGTTGGACTTTATAGCCGACGACGAATTGCTCGAAGTAACGCCCGCCAATATCCG
This sequence comes from uncultured Clostridia bacterium, assembly GCA_947090725.1. Taxonomy (GTDB): domain Bacteria; phylum Bacillota; class Clostridia; order Christensenellales; family Pumilibacteraceae; genus Pumilibacter. The sequence goes on along the minus strand of CAMUPJ010000128.1, from coordinate 1,412 downwards.
TATCCGCAAAAAGATTCTCAATGCCGAATTGCGCGCCAAAGCCAAAGCGCACGCCAAAAAGTAACCGCACTGCGTGCTATCCGCCGCAGACGAGACGGAAAGGAGAAAAGCTATGCCCAAAGGAGCTTCCAAGTCATACGCGACCAACTTCGACGTGGATCCCAATCATCCCAACTTAAAAGCGCGCGTGCTTCCGCACAACAACGAGGCGGAGCAGGCGGCGCTCGGTTGCGCATTGCTGGACGACGATGCCCCCATACATATTCTTTCGGAGTTAGCACCCGACGATTTCTACAGCAAAGCGCACGCCCATATTTTCGAGGCGATGACGCAGATTTCCCGCAGAGACGAGCCGATAGACGTCGTCACGCTTACGCAACAACTCGATACAATGGGATTGCTGGAAACCGTGGGCGGCCTTACGTATGTAGCCGATCTGAGTAACTGTGTGCCGGGCGCGTCCAACTATAAACACTATGTAGGTCTCGTCAAAAAGCTTTCCGATCTGCGCAAACTGATCGCCGCGGCACAGAAAATAACCGACGTGGCTTTCGTGGGCGATCCCAAAGACGACGCGATTGCCTTTGCGGAACGGGAGATTTATGCGCTGAGCGAAGCCAACGATCGGAGCGCTTTGCGCGAAATTCAGCCCAGCGTGGTGGAAGCGATCTCGCGCATGGAGCTGATGTACCGCGACCCTACCGCAGGGAAGGGAATTCCCACCGGTTTCAAAGGATTGAACGCCATCTTGAACGGTTTTCAACCTTCCGATCTGATTCTGATTGCGGCGCGGCCGGGACAGGGAAAGACCAGTATCGGCATGAACTTTATAGAGCACGCCGCCATGCATGCCACGCGCAAGACGGCGGCGGGGAAAGACGATCCGTATAGGTGCGCGGTATTCAGTTTGGAAATGCCGGCTATTCAGCTTGCCAAGCGTATGCTTTGCAGTGAAGCGCGCGTCGATATGAGTAAAGCCAATTCCGGCAGACTTTCTCCCGAAGATTGGCAAAGCATCATGGCGGCCAAAGCGCGACTCGACAAAGCGCACATCTATATAGACGACAGTTCGCTCACCACGCCCATCGAGATTCTCAGCAAATGCCGCCGACTCAAACGGGAACACGGGCTGGATATCGTGATGATCGACTACTTGCAGCTTATGTCCAGCGGCGACAGAGTGGAAAGTCGTCAGCAGGAAATCAGCACGATCACCCGTACGATGAAGATCGCCGCCAAAGAACTCAATGTGCCGATATTGCTACTCAGTCAGATGTCCCGTGAGGTGGAAAAGCGTACCAATAAGACGCCGCAGATGTCCGACTTGCGCGAATCGGGCGCCATAGAGCAGGATGCCGATATCATCATGTTTATCTACCGCGAGCATGACGCCAACGATATGTCCGTAGACG
>CAMUPJ010000127.1 GCA_947090725.1 uncultured Clostridia bacterium | reverse complement strand
TACTTTGTCCGTTCGACCGCATATTGAAACATTCCGTCCATTTTGTTTTCCGGCACAATCGACGTGACAATCTCCGGACGCCCTTCGGGCAATACGGTAATCGACGACTGTTCCAGTTCACCATACATGCACAATGCAAGCGTTCTCGGAATAGGAGTCGCCGTCATAACCAATGTATCGGCGCCCCTTGCCTTGCTTTCCAATTTACCCCTTTGATTCACGCCAAACCTTTGTTGCTCATCGGTAACAATCAAAGCCAGCTCGGAAAAACATACATCGTCTGTCAAAAGCGCATGGGTGCCGATCACAACGTCAGCCGCGTGTGTGCGTATATGAAACAGCACCTCATCCCGCTCTTTTTTGGAAAGACTTCCGCTGAGAAAAACACACTTCACACCCAGCGGTTCCAAATAGCGAATGGCAGAGCGGTAGTGCTGCAAAGCCAACACTTCGGTCGGCGCCATAAGCACGCTTTGATACCCATTCAGATACGCATAATACATCACCAGAAATGCAACAACGGTTTTCCCACACCCCACATCTCCTTGTAAAAGCCGATTCATGTTTCTCTGTCCGTGAAGCGACTGCACAATCTCGCGCAAGGCCTTTTGCTGTCCATCGGTCAGTTCAAACGGCAAAGTAGCGATTGCGTCATGCAACTTCTGCATTTGCGCCGTATAGGTATATTTCCGATTCCCGTGTTGCAAAGCTTTAATCAAACCGAATATCGCAAGACTATAACCGAACCTTTCCAATGAAAGCGTTTTCATTGCATCGTATGCCATCTGTACATCGGTAGGACGATGCACTTGACGAAACGCTGTGTTTAAGGGCAATAGACCATGCGATTGACGTATCATATCGGGGATATATCCCGCAATACTTGTCTGTGCAAGAAGCGCATCGACAGACTCGTCCAAGAGACGTTGCGGCACTCCTTTAATCGGACGATACAACGGCATGACCGTTTTTCCCTCGGGATAAAATATCGTGGGCGACGAAAGCGAAACCTTATTGCGGAATTTTTTCACTTTTCCCGTAACATACAGTTCTTTGCCCCGTGCCAAGGACGATGCCAAAAACTTCTGATTGAACCACGAAACTTCTATCGATCCGTATTGCGTATCGAGCACCGCTTTCAAAAGATTCAAACCCTTGCGAATATACTGTACTTTCGGCTGATTGGTAATGATGCCATGCACGGTAAACGTGTCTCCGTCGCGAAGTCGGGAAATATCGTATGTTTGACGCAAATCCACATATTTGTACGGAAAGCGTAAAAGTAAATCAAGCGGTTGACAAATTCCTGCCGCTTGTAACTTCGCAATGCGATTTTTGCCCATTCCTTTCAGGTCTTCCAGTCTCACTTTCTACTCCGAAAAGAGGCGGTCAATTAACCGCCTCCGTCTGTTGAATATAACTGCAAAAAGCGCACAGCCGACAATGTGATTACCGCGCTTACGCTTACTCCAAGGATACGATATAATAATATAACGGTTGCCCACCGTAATGAATATCCACATCACAGCGGTTATATTTCTCGGAAAGCTCTTGCGCGATTGCCGTAGCTTCCTCTTCTTTCACTTCGTTGCCGAAATATAAAGTGATATTGCTTACGGAGCCATCCATCATCTTATCGACAAGCTCCGTCGTAACATTATCCACTTTTTCGCCCTTCGCCACAATAGACTTCGCGTCTATACCGATAATATCGCCCTCTTTGAGATCGAAATTATCCACTTTCGTACTACGTACCGCATACGTTACCATACCGGTCTTCACGTTGCCGATCGCTTCGGTCATGTCGTTGAGATTACTTTCCAAATTGCCTTCGGGATTAAACGCAAGCACAGCGGAAAGCCCTTGCGGCACGTCCTTTGTCGGAATTATATGCAAATTCCGCTTACTGAGCGCTTTTGCCTGCTCGGCCGCCAAAATAATATTCTTATTGTTGGGGAATACAAATACGTCCTTAGCGGCAACAGCGTCACAAGCATTGGCAATATCTTCCGCACTGGGATTCATAGTCTGACCGCCTTCGATTACGTTATCCACCAACAAATCTTTGAAGATATTCGTCAATCCTTCGCCCGCACAAACGGCCATCAAACCGTATTGCTTGAGCTCTTCTTTCTTCTGCCCGATCAGTGCACGATTCTGCTCCAACATGTTTTCGATCTTTACACGATCGATCTCTCCCAATTCCAACGCATACGTCAACACTACGCCCGGCTCATTGGAATGCACATGTACCTTGACCATATTCAGATCGCCGATTACCAGCACGCAATCTCCGATGGTCATCAAATTTTCGCGGAAACGATCGATGTCCGCTTCCGTCGTCTTTTTCTTGAGATGCACGATAAAGAATTCCGTGCAATATCCGAATTCGATTTCCGCCAGATCGTTATAATCGAAATGCGCCTGTTCATCGTATCGATCATGCGTGTTGATGCGATCGTCAAACGCAATATTGGTGTCTTCCTGACCGATCAACGCGTGATAAAATCCGGTAAATATAATAATAAGCCCTCTGCCGCCCGCATCTACTACACCTGCTTTTTTCAGCACCGGCAACATTTCGGGCGTCTGTTTGAGAGTTTCCTCACCCGCTTCGATTACACTCTTGAAAAACTCATCGACTTCGATGCTTTTCTTGGTAATGGCTTTGGCATGCTCGCCCATAGAGCGCACCACCGTAAGAATCGTTCCCTCTTTAGGCTTCGTAACGGCCTTATAGGCAATTTCCGTACCTGCCATCAAAGCCTTTGCGAGCGTTTTCGCCGTAACTTCCTGACTCTGCGCCAATACGGTTGTCATGCCCTTCAATATCTGACTTAAAATAACGCCGCTGTTTCCGCGCGCGCCGCGCAACGCACCTTTGCTGAGTGCATCGCACAATGCATCCATGCCGTTCGACGGGCAATTCGACACTTCTTTCGCCGCCGACAACATCGTCAACGACATATTGGTACCCGTATCGCCGTCCGGCACGGGAAATACGTTAAGAGAATCTACATGTTCTTTATTGGAATCAAGCAACTTTGCGCCGTTGAGAATCATCTTACGCAAGGTTGCACCGTTAATCGACCTTTGCATTTTTTCCTCCATCATGATCCGATTTCGGTACGGTAAGTCTGCCGAGCAAAACAGAACGGCATAAACCCGATTGGGTCTACACTCTGATCCCGACTACATTGACATTGATTGTATCCACTACCATACCGGTAAATCGTTCGATATCGTATTTTACGGATTTTTTCAAAGATTGCGCTACCGCTTCGATGGATACTCCGTACTTGATAATAACATACAAATCGATAAAAATCCGATCGCCGCTCGTCATCACACGCACGCCGCGGGAAAGCCGTTTGCGCTTGAACAAATCCGCCAAGCTGTCGGACAACCGTTTGGAAACCAAATCAACGATACCGTAGCACTCAAGGGCAGTATTCCCTGCCACTTGTGCAATCGCCTCTTCGGTAATGGTTATCCTACCGTATGCATTGGCAGTATTTACGCTCAAACCGACCTCCGCTCAAATTATATGTACCCACATGTTCTATTTTAACCTATTCGCACTTTTTTTGCAAGAGTTTTGCGAAGAATTTTGAAAATTGTACGTGTTTTTATGAAAAATCAAGGGTAATTCGATTGCTTTCTCGGCAAATTTGTGGTATTATTTTACGGTAAGCAAAAAATCACGCCCGAGGAGGTGTAAATACATGAGCAGAGTATGTGTCATTTGCGGCAAAGGTAAAGTCAGCGGAAATAACGTCAGTCACTCCAACCGTCATACAAAACGCACGTTCAGCGCCAACGTACACAAGGTCAGAATCGAGATTGACGGCAAAGAATCGAACGAATACGTTTGCACGCGTTGCCTTCGCACCAACCGCAATTCCTGAAAGCTTCGAAACCCAATTAATTGTAAACGCCTCTCACATTACTTATTTGTAAGAGGCGTTTTTCATTGCAACAAACTAAAGCCGTAAGTTTCATGTCCCCCATAATGACAAAAGAACCGTTTGCTCAAAACGGTTCTTTTATGTAGCTTTGTTTTTCTCAATTTGCTTACTATGCTTTTTGCTTTTTGTTGCGGCAAAAACAAAGTCGGAGAAATCCCGACAGGAATCTCGGGGCTTTCACGCATACGATTCGCATATCCACCTCCCGTACGGGAGGCAAACGCAAATCGTTTGGGAATGCCTACCCGCATATTTGTGATACGAAAACCAAAGCGATTCCCTTGTCTATCCCTATCTCGATATGCGACGCGGTACTTTGGTTGGATACTCCCATGACATACGTAGGCAATCCCACCGTATCGAACCGACACATCGTATAGTCGAACAAAGCATACTTCAGTCCTCTCGTATATACTATATGCAATCGGTCGCTAAAGGGTGCCAAAGAAACCGTTGCGCCCACGGGTACGTCCGCCGAAAAATTGCTGTGCGTCAGATACGTAACCGTATCGCCGCACAGCTTCGCCCGCACCCGGCGCTTATGTGCCAAAACCAGCAAGCTATAGTTATACTCCGCCATATCGGGACGGGCGCCGTATGCACCGTACACGTCTATATCGCCGTATCCACGCGATATCAAAATGTCCATTGCCAAATAGCCGTCGGTATAATCTTTCTCCGCTCCGAAGGAAACAATCTCGCAAGAAGCCGATACTTCCGAACGCTCGAGCGAATCGAAATCTCCCACGAGAATATCGGGCGTCATGTACGGCGAAAGATAGCGGTATGCCCCGTCGGTACAACACACGACGATTTGTCTGTCTTGCCTGCACGTCTCCGAAAGCTTTCGGAGCGTTTCATTTGCGGGCGGTATTCCGTTCAGAAACAAAAGCGCTTTTTTCATAATGATTGAAAGGCCGCGATAATTTCTTCCGGTTTCTCCGCCGAAAACAACGTATTGCCCGCAACCAACACGTCGGCGCCTGCATTTACAATCGCGGATGCATTGGCTGTACTCACGCCACCGTCGATTTCCAAAAGCGCCTTACTCTTTGTTTGCTCGCGCATCTGTCGCAAAACTTGCATGCGTTCGAGTGATTTTCCGATAAATTTTTGTCCGCCGAATCCGGGATATACGCTCATCAACAGCACCAAATCACATAGCGGAAAACACTCTCTGAGCACTTCGGGATCGGTATCGGGGCTGATGACCGCGCCGCACTTGGCGCCCAACTTTCCG
>CAMUPJ010000126.1 GCA_947090725.1 uncultured Clostridia bacterium | reverse complement strand
TATGATTCAGCGTCATTTCATGGCACTGCGGGCATTCGCTTACCGCAGGGGTTGCCACCTTCCAGTTAGCGAAACGCGAATTCGTCTGTTGCTTGGACGCTTTATGCTTGGGTACTGCCATTTTTTAGCACCTCCTGTTACCGTATTACAATCATGCTATATTATTATAGCGATTTACCGATAGCTTGTCAAATAAATTCGCGCACATTTTCACAAATCAAAAAGAGAAATCTGTTGCATTTGCCCGATGTTTTTATATTCGTTGACAATTTCCGACATAACGAATTTCAGTCCCTTCTCCCGACACCTATCGACAAACGTCTTATATAATTCGCTATTGCGTTTCGATACACAGTAATACGTATCTCCGTACGCTTCGCAATATCTGTCTTTCATGCCCGGAAAAAGCTTATCGACTTTTGTCAGAAAGTGTACGCGCTGACTGTCACGCAACGTAACCCCGAAAGAATCCCCGGCATAGACGAAACGGCATCCGGCCGTGGCGGCCATATCGACGAGAGACAAGATATTGGCGCTGTCATCCTCTATAAACGGTAAAATCGGCGTAAGCAAAACGCCCGTGTACAGCCCGGCGGAAGAAAGTGTCTTGAGCACGGCAAAACGGCGTTTTGTGTCGCACACTTTCGGCTCCAGCTTACGACTCATATCGTCATACGCCGTGGTAACCGTAAATTTTACGATAACGGGAGCATGTTTGGCGATAGATTGCAACACGTCGATATCCCGTAAAACCAAATCGGATTTTGTGTCCACCGACACGCCGAAACCGTATTTATTGAAAAGTTGCAAGGCGCCGCGCGTCAGTTCCAATTCTTTTTCGCAGGGGTTATAGCTGTCGCTCATCGATCCGAGCGCCACGACGCCTTTCTTGCGTTTATGCGCCAACTCTTCTTCCAGAATAGACAATGCGTTTCGTTTGGCGCGAACGGTATCGAATCGTTTGATCGCATAGCAGTCGCTTCGACTGTCGCAATATACGCACCCGTGCGAACAACCACGGTACAGATTAACCGTATTTTCACAACCGAACCAACCGCCGCTGGCGGATTGCAAGATTGTCTTTGTCGTTATGTATTCCATTCTATTTGATTTCCCGAAGCACCAGAACCTGATGCGGGTTCACGCCGACTTTACCGCATACCGTTTTCTCGGTCAGCAAATCTTTGTATTTTCCTTTGCACACAATGTATCCTTCTTTGTTTTCCGTCTCCAAAGCAATGATACCGCCGTCTTTGCCGCTACGGCGCACCAAAGTTACGCTACCGCTCGCTTCTGCAATCGGCGGCAACGGCACAAGTTTTCGGAGATCCTTGTGTGAAGGCACGCTCCCCAACAGTATCACGCATCCTTTCCCTACGTTTCGCCTGGTAATGACGGACAAACCGTCAAACTCGCTCCCCGCATATTTTGCAAGACTTTCCGAATCCGCCGTCACATAAGCATCGAAATATTCCGACACCGCACATTCGGTACCGTCACGCCACGTTGCTTTCAATACGTCGTTTTTCAGCGGAAGCTGATATTTCGTATATACGCCCGCAAACTCTTCTAAAAAAGAGAACGGACGATCCGTATACTTGGAAATATCCGCATCCATGATATCACTCATCGGCCCTACAATCCAAGTACCGCCGTTTTGCACCCATGCCGTCATTCTTTCCTTCAAGCCGTTTTCGTCTACGGTAGAAAGAAAAGGCGATAAAATCACATCGTATTCGTCCAAATCGTGCGGCGTATCGATCACGTCTACGTTATAATGCCGGAACGCATCATAGAACCAATCCGCTACGGCAGTGCGGTAATCGAAATTTTTCAGCATCGGCGCATACTCGAAATTCTGTGCCGCCGTTGCCGAATAGTGTATTGCGATTTTCGACTTTACGGAAGTTGCAGACAGCCAATCGGCACAACGCCCGAATTCCGTTGCCGCTTTGGTCACCTCCTCGGATACACGATACGGACGCGCCGCGGTGGACAGCAATGCCCCGTGCGCCAACTCGTGTCCGCTTCTGTGCGCACGGTACAGCCAATACAAATTCATTTCCGCCCCTTTGGCTATCGGCAACCATGTGTTTACGTAGCAATTGCCTTGCGGACGGTATCCGCTTTCCGCCACTTCGCTGCCGTTCCAGCCCACTTGGGTTTCGGTGACCCAAAACGGACGGTCTTTGATGGGGCGCAAAAAGTCATAGGAAAATGCGGTTTTCGGCAAATCCGCCGCCGTATTATAATGATTGAACTGCACGACATCGAGACAATCGTTGGTTCGGTAATAGCTCAATCGGTTATGTACCATCATATCCGTACCCACAGGCGCCGTTGTATGCGCATGCAATATTTGTGCTTGCTCGGCCACGTAAGAATAAATTTGTTCACACTGAAAACGCCACCAAGCCGCACGCAGCGACGGATGTTTCCACTCTTTGGGATACGGGGGCTGAATATCGTCAAAGCTGTCATAATCCAACGACCAGCGATCCATACCCCATGCACGGTTGAGCGATGCAATCGTGCCGTATTTGTTTTCAAGATACTTACGGAACGCGCCAATGCATTGCGGACAATAGCACCCGTCCCCGTACGGAAAAATCTCATTGTCGATCTGCCACCCGATTACGCCCGGATGCGCTCCGAACGCTTTGGCCATTTCGGTCACGATCAAACGGTTTTTCTCCCGCATGATTTCCGAAGTCTTGCACGGATGGCATCGCGAAGAAACTTCCGTACGCACGCCGTCGTTACCCACCATACGCGTTTCGGGATATTTGCGCATCAACCACCGCGGAGGCGTACAGGTCGGGGTGCACAGTACGGTAGAAATGCCTGCGGCATATAGCTTATCCACCACCCTATGCAACCAATCGAAATGGAATTCCTTTTCACGCGGTTCCATTTTGCTCCAAGCAAATTCACCGATCCGCAGCGTATTGATATGCAATTCTTTACAGCGGCAAATATCTTTATCCACTTCGCTTTCGTCCCAAAGTTCGGGATAATACGCCGCCCCCACATAAACTTTATCCATGTAACAACCCTTTTTCCATCAATATTATCGGTTCTCTTTGGCACTCGGAAGGTCATATCGCTCAAAACGATGTGTTTGCGATTTTCCCGTTACTTCTGCCGTAAACATATCGTAAGGGCGCACCCACAAACGGTTTTCTCCGTAGAGTGCTCTATAAACCACATATCGCTCCAACGTCTCGCTATGTGTCGCAATATCCTCTACAAGATACAAATCCCCTTTGAAATGCCGATAAACTTTGTGAATCTCCACTTCCATATGTAATCCTCGAAAATATTATACAATGTTCCCCCGCAAATATCAATCGATTGCGCCCGGCATTCGCATATTGAAAAACTTCTAAAAATTTTCCATCCGCACATACAAGAAATCGGCCTGCCCCTCCGTCCGATTTCCATACGACAATGTCCTGTTTCGTTTGTCACATTGGTCTTAAGTTCATCCTACGCAAAACTATCAAGCTCCACATGCAAATCGCTTGCCAACTGTTTTATGATGATTCTATACATGCCGGCTATAGTTGCCGTATTAAAGTAAGGTTGCCCGAAATGTTTGCTTGCTTTATTCCTCGCCTCTTCCCGTATCGCCTTGAGTTTTTCTTCAATTATATTCTTATCGGTTATATTCGCTTTATCGAATATGCTTTTAATCTCTTCCGATACACTTTTTTTATAAATAAATTCATACTCTTTATGCCCCATTATATCCCAGAACGTGTCGTAAAACGGAACTTTATACGCTTTTATCCAATCCCACATAACGGAAGGATCGGTTACGTTAGGGCCTTCGGCATGGCATCTTGCACAAAGCAAGACTATATTTTCGGGCTTATCTTCTCCACCCAAAGAATCGGGTATAATATTATGGACTGTTTTTGACACGAGCAAATATAATTTTTTTCATTTTGCGTAAAACAGGCATAGTTTACGCCGTACTCAACCTTGTCAATCTGAAAAAAAACCATATTTTCTCACTCTCCTTCTCATCATAGCGTCCAATTTCCGTAATGCTGCATTCCTTGCGATATCTTTTTTGTGATAATATAAGCTGAGAACGCTATGTCCTATTAGATTGTCGCAATACATAGCGCGAAATAAAGCAACTTTTGTCTTTGGCAGCTTATTGGCTTTGAATAGGATATATTCGAATTTTGTTCTCCCTCCTATTGCCGATTCTTTTTTATTTATATAGTAACTTCTGACATATTCGTCTATCGATGCATATTCAAAATCAAGCGGTTTTGTAAAATCGCACCGCATAAACAATATGTATTTGTGTCGAGCACTGTTCTTTTCCTCATAATTCTTAGCGGGATATAATCCGTGTTCCAAACATAGTAACTGATAAAATTCATTTACAAACCACTTGCGGCGAGTATCGTCAAGCGCCGAAAAAACTTCTTCTATTCCGATTGAATTATCGAAAACCAACGCAACATATTGGCGCGGATACGTTCTATTTCCTTTTTGCACGAAATCGTTGAATAACGTTTGCCGTCTTTATCAATGTAAAATCCTTGCCCGTCGGTTATATATAATACGACGTGGCGCATTTGGGACGAGTTTTTCAGTGAACTTTTTATATTGTAAATAGCAAGCAAATCGAACGAATTAAACTCCCCATGTGTGTCGTTGAAAAGAGAAGAAAGCGATATGATGCTTTCTGAAAAATCTTTGCAGGTATCCAGATAGATGTTGGATTTTCCATTGACAGAACAAAAAGTTTGCACTCTTGCGGAGATCCCGAGATTATCGCAAGCTTTAATAAAACATATCGTTTTTGTGCATATTTCGGTGTACGCCTTTTTTGTTACAGATCCGGACATATCGATCAAAACGGAAATATCGAAATCGGTAGCTATGCTCTGAGCCGGCTTGAGAAACACACGACTTTTTGCGTCTGCGAGATTGCGCGAATCGAGCATTATACCAAATGTTTGTTTTCTTAATACACCGTGTTTTGCGCTTGAAAGAAAGGAAAGCATTGCTTGTTCTATTGCTTTTATTTGCGCCATATTTCGGTTGCATATATTTTTGAATTTTTGTTCGCTTGCTTTACTGTAATCGCGTTTTACGGCATGGACAAAAAAATCTTTTAATATCGGGATACTTTTGTCTTTTCCAAATATTTTAGAATAGATTTTCTTGTATTTTCAAGTGTATACTCAGCTGTTTCATCACACATAGCAGACCTTTCCTGCAGCTCTTTTACTGTCCGCTCTTATGCATATACT
>CAMUPJ010000125.1 GCA_947090725.1 uncultured Clostridia bacterium | reverse complement strand
CTAAATTGAAATTTAATTATAATAATTCTTTGGCTTGTTTGCCGGTTATATGCTCTATATTAAATCTAATTATCAAAAATGCCGTTTTATATTTCTCAATTTCATTTTGCAGTTCGCTGCTATGATTAGGGTAATATTTTTCGCCCAATTCTTGAATTGCAAGCAATGTTTCTTCAACGTCGTCAAGGATTTCAATATTACCAAATATTATTACGCTTTTATAAAAGGTAGTATATTTTTCAGGTTTAACATCGTCTTTATCAATTATGCAAAAGGTTGCTTTATTATAGTTTTTTATTGCATCAATTTTATGTCCCGATTTAGCACTGTGAAAATATATTTTTCCGTTTGAATATACATAACTCAACGGCACGGAATACGGATAACCGTTATTATCTAATAACGCCAAGACTCCCGAAGTGTTAAGTCGTAAAATTCGTTCAATTTCATTTTGCTGCAATTCTTGCTTAAATCTTCTCATTTTCCGAAACATTGCTTTCCTCAGCTAAATTACTGTTTATCGTACAATCATTATAGCATAGCAGAAGCGAAAAAACAAGCGGTAAGTATAAGCGCACTATACTTATCGCGTTTCACGGCATAAGTTTCGTTCACTATGCTTCGCCCACACAAAAAATATAGAATCAGGCGTAGCTTCACGCCACGCCTGATTCGTTTTCATCTGCAAACTACCCATAATTTCCTATGGGAACTATGGATTCGGGCGGCCTTCTTGTATTGGCGGTATTATTTGCGCGTTTCGATGACGGCGTGGCATTCGGTGGCTTCGTGACCGCGAATGATTTCTCCGATACTGTCGGCGACGATACGACCCGATTTGGGATTTTCCACCGAATTGATATGCCCCGTAACGGTGGCGTCTACTTCGGATTATTCAAACGCGCGGTCGCAGTCTTGCATAGTGCAGTTCACGAGTTTCAGATTGCGACAGTAACAAAGCGGCTGCGTGCCGATGATGCGGCAGTTTATCAGGGTCAGTCCTTCGGAATACCAACCGAGATATTCGCCCTTTAGAGTGGTGTTTTCCACCGTCATGTTTTTACAGTGCCAAAAAGCGTCTTTGGTATCGAAATAACTGTCGCGGATATGCGCGCCTTCTATGTATTGAAAAGAATATTTGCCCGACATGCGAAGCCGCGACACGTCGATATCTTTGCATTCGAAAAGAAAGTATTCCGATTGGATTACGCTGTCGCATATCTGCAGATGCGCACACCGCCAGCCGAATTCGGGAGAGCGTACGGTACAACGCTCTATTTTTATTTCTTCGCATTCGCGTAACGTTTTTATGCCGTCCAGCGTGCAACCCGCAATGGTTCCGCCGTGACAGTACCAAAGCGGCGCCCGCGTCTTTTCGTCGAGAAAGCTGTTGCGTAGCGTGAAGTTTTCGGCGTGCCAAAGAGGGTAACGGAGCGAAAACGAGCAATCCTCGACAAGAATGTCGCGGCATTCCTTGAGCGCCGATTCCCCGTCGGCAGGGCCGTCGAAAATACAACCGATCACGTCGGTATGTACAAGATGATACAGTGCGCGCTCACTGTCATGCGTTTCTCCCGCAATTCTTTTTCTCATGTGCTTCTCCCGTATATAAGTTTAACCGTATTGTACTATAAGTTGCGGGGTCTTGTCAAATCGCTGTTATATATAAGAAAAGAGCATCGATTGTTACGGTCGTTATGTTTGTTTATGCTATGAAACAAGTGGGGATGTACAACTAAAAAACGGTACACAGCCACAACGAAAAAATCCCCGATGTACATCGGGGATTTTTTGTCATGCGTGCATTGTATAGTAGCCATGAACTACATGTACGGACATGATTCTCCGTCGCCGGAACTAAAGAGGGGAATAGCGGTGTCCCGCGTTATTTGCCTGCCTTTTGTTTGTAGGTTTCGAGGCGGTGTTTTGCGTCGGCTTCCGATTTTGCGAAGAGTTCTTGCGCAATCTCGGGGTGCGCTTTGGCTAGACTCTTGTAGCGTGTCTCGCCCGCAATGAACTCTTGGTAGTTGCCGGTGGGATCCTTACTGTCGAGAGTGAAAGGATTCTTGCCGGCATCTGCGAGTTCGGGATTGAAGCGGTACAACTGCCAGTAGCCTGCCTCCACGGCTTTCTTCTGTTCGGCTTGCCCGTTGGACATGTCGATACCGTGGTTGATACAGGTTGCATATGCGATAATCAAGCTGGGGCCGTGATAAGCTTCCGCTTCGGCAATCGCTTTGATAACCTGGTTTTGATTGGCGCCCATAGCTACCTGCGCTACATAAACGTAGCCGTAGCTCATTGCCATCATGCCGAGGTCTTTCTTCTTGGTGCGTTTGCCGCTTGCCGCGAATTTGGCAACCGAGCCGGTGGGGGTGGACTTACTCGATTGTCCGCCGGTGTTGGAGTACACTTCGGTGTCTACCACGAGCACGTTTACGTCTTCGCCCGAAGCGAGTACGTGGTCCAGTCCGCCGTAGCCGATGTCGTATGCCCATCCGTCGCCGCCGAAGATCCAAATGGATTTCTTCACGAGTACGTCTTCCGCGTCTTTCACGGCTTGTAATGCTTTCTTCAAATCGCCCTTTGCCGATTTGATGGCCGCGGGTAATGCCGCTTTGACGGCCGCCGCAGCTTTCTTGCTGCCTTCCGCGTCGTCGTTGTGCGCAAGCCAGTCGGTGAGCGCTTCCTTGACAGCGCCGTCCGCACCTGCGGCAAGCGCCGCTTCCGCATCGGATACAAGCTTTGCTTTGCGTGCTTTGTACGCAAGATTCATGCCGTAGCCGTATTCTGCGTTGTCCTCGAAAAGACTGTTTGCCCAAGCGGGTCCATGCCCTTCCGCGTTGGTGGTGTAAGGGCAGGTGGGGGCGCTGCCGCCGTAGATAGAGGAGCAACCCGTAGCGTTGGCGACTACCATGCGGTCGCCGAAGAGCTGGGTGATGAGTTTAACGTACGGGGTCTCGCCGCATCCTGCGCAGGCGCCGGAGAATTCAAACAACGGTTGAAGGAACTGACTGCCCTTGATGGATTCGGGTTTGAATTTGGCGGAAACGTCGCGTACGGGCAATTTTACCGCATATTCCCAGTTGGCTTCTTCCGTCTTCATGCTCTCTTCGAGCGGCACCATCTTGAGCGCTTTCTCTTTGGAAGGGCAGACGTTTGCACAGCTCGAGCAACCCGTACAATCGAGCGGCGAAACCTGAATACGGAATTTAAGGTCGTCCAGTCCCGTAGCCGGTTTGGTGACAAATGCTTTGCCGCCTTTGGAAGCTTGCTTTTCGTCGCAGAGAACGGGACGGATACAAGCGTGCGGGCAGACCAACGAGCATTGGTTGCACTGGATGCAGTTTTCGGCAATCCAAGCGGGAACCTTGGGCGCAATGCCGCGCTTCTCGTATTTGGTCGTGCCGGTGGGAACGGTGCCGTCCACTTCGAAAGCGGATACGGGCAACTTGTCGCCCTCTTGCGCGATGATGGGTTTGACGAAGGTGTTGAAATACTTATTGTCGGTAGTTTCCACAGCCGTGGCGCCGGTGGTGGCGTTTGCCCACGATGCGGGATAGTTGACTTCCACAAGACCGGTGATCGCGTTGTCTACGCACGCGTAGTTCATGTTGACTACGTCGTCACCCTTCTTGCCGTATGCTTTTTTGATCATTTGCTTCATATAGCCTGCGGCTTCCTCGTAGGGGATAATGTCCGCGAGCTTGAAGAACGCCGCTTGCAATACGGTATTCACGCCCTTGCGCGCACCGATTTCGTTGACGATCTTGAGCGCGTCGAGGATGTAGAACTTGATGTGATTTTTGGCAATTTGCTGTTTCATCGCGGCGGGAAGTTCGGCGTCGAGCTGCTCTACCGTCCAATTGGTATTGAGCAGGAACACGCCGCCGTCTTTGATGTCGCTCACCATGTCGTAGCGCGTTACGTACGATTGGTTGGAGCAAGCCACAAAATCGGCTTGGTCGATAAGGTAGGTGCTCTTGATGGGCTTCTTGCCGAAACGGAGATGAGAGATCGTGATGCCGCCGCTCTTCTTCGAGTCGTAGCTGAAGTAGCCTTGCGCGTACATATCGGTGTGGTCGCCGATAATCTTGATGCTGTTTTTGTTGGCGCCTACCGTGCCGTCACTGCCGAGTCCGTAGAATTTGCAACGAACGGTACCCTCGGGCGACGCGTTGACGAATTCTTTGACGGGAAGAGAGGTGCCGGTTACGTCGTCGTCGATACCTACGGTGAAATGGTTCTTGGGTTCTTTCGCCGCAAGGTTTTCGTATACCGCATTCACCATGCTGGGATTGAACTCTTTACTGCCGAGTCCGTATCTGCCGCCCACCACAACGATGTCTTTCTTGCCGTTTTCGTACAGTGCCGAGCAAACGTCGAGATAGAGGGGTTCGCCGAGCGATCCGGGTTCTTTGGTGCGGTCGAGTACGGCAATCTTCTTGACGGAAGCGGGGATGGCGGAGAGGAAGTCTTTGACCGAGAAAGGACGGTACAAACGAACTTTCAGCAGGCCTACTTTCTTGCCGCGTGCGGTGAGGTAGTCCACCGTTTCTTCCGCCGCTTCGCAGCCGCTACCCATCATAATGATCAGTTCGGTTGCGTTGGGAGCGCCGTAGTATTGATAAAGTTCGTACTTGCGCCCCGTCAGTTTGTAGACTTTGTCCATCATCGTTTTGACGATCTCGGGCGTAGCGTCGTAGTACTTGTTGGCGGCTTCGCGGTTCTGGAAGTAAATATCCGGATTCTGCGCCGTTCCTTTTTGTACGGGGTGCTCGGGATTGAGCGCGCGCGCCTTGAAGTCCTTGACGTCGTCCATATCCACAAGCGGCAAAATCTCGTCATATTCGATACCGTCGATTTTGCTGATTTCGTGACTGGTACGGAATCCGTCGAAGAAATGCAGGAAAGGTACTTTCGCTTTGAGTGTAGAGAGATGCGACACAAGCGCCAAGTCCATGGCCTCTTGCACGGAGTTGCTGGCCAGCATGGCAAAGCCTGTTTGGCGACACGCCATCACGTCGGCATGGTCGCCGAAGATGGAAAGAGCGTGTGCGGCAAGGGCACGGGCCGATACGTGGAATACGCACGGAAGCATCTCGCCGGCGATTTTATACATGTTGGGGATCATGAGGAGCAAGCCTTGGCTGGCTGTGTAGGTGGTGGTAAGCGCACCTGCGTTCAAGCTTCCGTGCACTGCACCTGCGGCGCCGCCTTCCGACTGCATTTCGGCGAGGCGAAGCGGTTGGCCCCACATATTGAGTCTGCCGGCCGAAGCCCACTCGACGGCGTATTCCGCCAT
>CAMUPJ010000124.1 GCA_947090725.1 uncultured Clostridia bacterium | reverse complement strand
CCCGTCGGGCATGGACTGCTCGGGCACAACGTCGATCTGCGCCACGCCCGCTCGTTTGAGAATTTCGGGCACCAATTTGTATCCCGTGCCGTTGAGCGGCGAATAAGCCACTTTCAAACCTTGCGCCGATCCGAGGGAGCGGGATTGCACGCAAGACAAATACTTTTCCGTGATTTCGTCGGAAGCATATTCGATGAGACCGTTGGCCAAATATACTTCGAACGATTCGTGATGCACGGTAAACGGATCGACTTTTTCGATGTAACCGATCATTTCTTTGGCAGGCTCGTCGGTAAGCTGACAACCGTCGCTACCGTACACCTTATAGCCGTTATACTTGGCGGGATTGTGACTTGCCGTAATCATCACGCCGATGTCCGCCCCCGTTTCCCTCGTAAGGAAAGACAAGAAAGGCGTGGGCATCAGTTCGCGCGTCACATACGCTTTGATGCCGTTTGCCGCCATTACGCAAGCCACTTCTTGCTTAAACACGTCGGAATTGATGCGACTGTCGCATGAAACCGCCACCGTGTGTTGCCCGCACGCGCGCATCCGCTCGGCGATACCCTGCGTAACCTTGGCAATCGTCAGCACATTCAGGCAATTGGTTCCCGCACCCAGTTCTCCGCGCAATCCGCCCGTCCCGAATTCCAAATCCTTATAAAAGGCGTTTTCGATTGCTTTTTTGTCGTCCTTCATCGCATCGAGTTGCGTGCGCAGTTCCTCGTCTTTCACCCGCTCGCACCATTCGCGATATTTTGCCGTTGCGTCCATAGGTCCCTCCTTTATTTTGCGATGGTTGCTTTACAAACAAACCGCTCTACGCAGTCTCTTCGTACATAGTATACATGGTTTTATACAATCCGTCCGCCGTCATCAACTCGGCATGCGTACCCGATTCGGCAATCCCCTCCTCGGTCACAACGTATATTTTGTCGGCGCCGCGAATCGTCGTCAGCCGATGCGCAATCACAATGCTGGTGCGGCCTTTGCACAGTTCGCGCAACGAACGTTGCACCAACCGTTCGTTTTCGTTGTCGAGCGCGCTGGTTGCTTCGTCAAGGATTAAGATAGGCGGGTTCTTGAGAAAAAGACGCGCAATACTGATCCGCTGTTTTTGCCCGCCCGACAAACGCACGCCGCGTTCGCCGCAATACGTATCGTAACCGTTCTCGAGCTTCTCGATAAATTCATGCGCGCCCGCCGCCTTGGCCGCCGCAATCACCTCTTGCTCGGTGGCTCCGGGTTTCCCGTACAGAATATTTTCTCTGACCGTACCGTTGAAAAGATATATGTTTTGCTGTACGATCCCCACGTTTCTGCGCAATTCCCCGAGCGAAATCTCCTTTACCGACGTACCGCCGATGGTAACCGCGCCGCTTTGCACGTCGTACAAGCGCGGAATCAGATTGGCAACCGTCGTCTTTCCCGCGCCGCTCGGTCCTACCAGTGCAATGCTCGTTCCGCTCTTTACCGTAAGATTGAGATCGCACAGAACATTTCTTCCGTTTTCGTTATAGGCAAACGTAACGTTTTCCAGCCGGATATCGCCGCCGTAATCCACCTCCGACGCGGGAATCTCCGGCTCGGTGAGCGGGTTGGGCACGTCGATGATTTCGGCAAAACGGTTAAATCCCGATTTTCCCGTCTGAAATTGCTCGGTATACGTAATGATCGTATCGATAGACGAATACAGCGTCTGCACAAACAATACGTACGTCATCAAATCCACCCACGTCAAGCCGCCGATCCCTTTGGCGATAAACAGTGTGCCCGCAACGATGGTGATGATATACATCAGTCCGGTAGAAAGCGTCACCTCGCTGAAAAACAATCCCATCATTTTATAGGAACGACTCTTGATATCGACAAATTCCTTGTTGTCGCGGTCGAACTTTTCCATTTCGATATCTTCGTTGGCAAACGAACGCACCACGCTGATACCGGACAAAGCGTCCTCGAGATTGGCGTTGATTTCGCCCACCTTCTTGCGCCGCGCCCGAAAATTCCCTTCCAGCTTTCCGTTGAGTAAAAAAGCCAATGCGATAAAAAGCGGCATGGTAGCGAAAATAATGAGCGTCAGCCACACATTGATCAGCATAAGGTACACGAAAATCCCCACAATCCGCACGCCCGCAATAAACAATTCTTCGGGACAATGGTGCGAAAATTCGGTAATATCGAACAAATCGTTATTCACGCGACTCATCAGATCGCCCACTTTGTTGTTGTCGTAAAACGACGCCGGCATCTGCATGAGTTTTCCGTACAGCTCCCTACGCAAATCGGCTTCGAATCGCGTACCCATAATATGCCCTACGGTAATCATAAAATAGCGACAAGCCGTTTCTATCAGCTTGACGCCGATCATAATCGCGCCCACAATCAATACGGTGGAAACCGCTACCGACCCGGCCGTCTGAAACCTTCCCAACAACTCGCGTACCAATACGGGAAAGGCCAAACCGCTGAGCGAATATAACAGAGCGCACAAAAGATCGAGAATGAGCGTGCCTTTGTACGGCGCGTAATACGGTAAAAATCTCCTGATAAAGCCCTTTTTGTTTTTCACACCCTTTGCCTGCTTCTACGTATTTATTGTATGCGAACCGATGCCGTGTATTCGCAATTTTGTTTGCCAAAAGTATACACCAAAAGTTTCCTTTTGTCAATAAGGCGCCGAATTTTTCAGCGAAAAACCGCCGGCGGAAATTGCGCGACCGCTCACCAATCCTGCCGCCGAAGCGACGGCGATTTGATGTCGTCGTAAAATTCGAAATACTTCTTTTTGAGCGCTTCTATTTCTTCCGGCTTATACGACAGCATTTCTTCCAGTTCCGACGGCGTAAAATCAGACATGGAAACTTCTCCATCATATTCCTCGAACAATCGCATTAAATCCCGTTCCGTCATCTCGCATTCCTTACCGATTCCGTATTTTCCACAGTATAACACGCGCTTGTCCCCATGTCAACAGCGTACGACGCATGTTCTTACAGATGCAAAGTTTTCCCCGGCAAAAGCTTATGCTCTACGCCGTCTTTTATAATCCAAACCGCCTTGTCGGCAGTATATGCGGAAGCGGTACCGCTGTGCGTTACCGTAATGCTTCCCCCGCCGCAGACGGGCACCGTTCCCGTCGATTCGGCCAATGCGCTCGGTTTACGGCTCACTTCGTAACAATACGGTCTGATGTCGAACCGCGGCCTGAGTCCCGTCACATAGCGCGTCAGTTGCCAGGTGGGACATCCCGACCAAGTGTGACAATGCGACCAACGGTCGTCGAATACCTCCAACCACGTATTGTCCCGCTCCATGAGCCACCCCCAACAAGTGCGGTATTGCCCGAGCACGAAATCGCCTTCGCCGCGCTCCCACAGAAGCGGAAATACATAGTGCGAAAAATACGGCGTAATCAGACGCGGATTGTTCTTTTCGGGAGACGACAGTCGGGGTGCGGAAACGCAATTGGGAAAACAGTCGAGATAATGCCGCTTGATATACGCCACACACGCTTGTTCTTCTTCCCCTCGGAAAAACCCTTCTCCCAACGAGAGCGCGGCACAGTGCATTCCGATCGTCTCCCATGCGCCTTTGTTTTCCGCCAAGTATTGCGCAATCACAGCATGCACTTGTTGCAACCGCATATCGGCCGCGCGCGCCGCATCGTGCCGCCCGACAAGCTCCGCCCAGCGAATATAATCGCGCAATGCGGAATGGTAAAAGAGGTTTACCGCCATATCGCTTCCGGCATTGGGCACATACCCCCAATCCACAAACGCCCAATACAGCTTTGCATCCAAACCGTCCGCCTGCCAATGGGCCGCAAAGTAATCCATGTTCCTTTCGGCATAGGGATACAAACTTTCCAAAAGCGCACGATCTCCCGTCGCACAAAAATATTTCAAGCAGGCGCACACCCACTGCAACGCATACGTAGACAGATATTCCACACCGCCGGGGCACAGTCCCGCCACGCAACCGTCGGCGGAAGCGCACCACGCCGCATGCCGAAGTCCTTGGCCGATAATACGCATATCGTCATATGCGGCGGCACAGATTTCCAGTCCCGCACCCACCGTGTCGCCCGTCCATTCTCCCCGCTCCCGCGTAGGATTATCGGTAACGGTATCTTCACAACAAGCGCGAAACGTGTCGGCGCCGATCCGCCAGATACGGTTCAGCACGGCATCCCCACATTCGAACGCCCCCGTCGGCTCGCCGAAATAATTCCGTTCGTAAAAGGTAATTTCCCGTAAAGCCCGCGCATCGGTAATGCCCCGCAGATGAATTTCCGCATACCTGCCGCCGTGCGGGACAAAACCGGAAATACGGTTGATTCCCTCCCGTAGTCGGTACCTATCCATATTACAGGACGCGCCTGCCGACAAAGTGATCCACGGCGACACGCGCCCGTCGGACAGCGTTTCACTGTACGCGATTTCCATTACGGCGCCGCGCGGCGCATCCACCACCGCCTCGAACGAACACAACCGTATTCTTCCGAGATCATAGCGAAACCAAACGCCGTCGACGACATTTTCGTGTTTCTCCGTTTTCCGCAAGAAAAAGCTTACCGGCGGATCGTCGCCATCGTAGCCGAAATTTTCCGACAAAAATCCGCTTACAAAACAATCCGCCCGCACCGCATCCCGACGGATTTTGGCGGAATCGATTTTTTCCGGCGCTCCGATGGCGGGAAAAACCTCTTGCGGCACAGCCCATTCCGCATCGCAAAAATCCGGATCGCAAAAATCGGGAATCCCCTCGAGACGCCGTTCTTCACTCCATCCCAGTTGCGGATTGATGCGACGCAACAGTTTAACGCCTTCCAGCCGCAAAGCTTTGACCGTAAGCGGAATCTCCCCGCTATCGCCCCACACTTCCAACCCGAAGAAAGGCGGCATATTGCAAAGCATTCTGGTAGCCGCACCGTCGTTGCGCACTTCGGCGGCCAGTACGTGCCGTCCTTTCGTAAGCTTTACCCGCACTTCGCCGTACTGTGGATGTTCGGGCGTGAAGCGGTACGGCCCGTCATCGAAATACTCTCCGTCCAAATGCACCGTATACCACGACGCCCCCAAGCTTCGGATTCGCACTTCTTGCGCTTTTTCCGAATGGAACGAATAGCGAAAAGCCACCGTATCCGCTCCTGTACTTTCCCGCATCCAATAAAATTTCATACGCCCTCTCTATCGTAATACTGTACAAAAATTTCGGTATGGAAAAAGGCACCCGCAAATGGTGCCTTTGGTGCGGAGGATGGGAGTCGAACCCACACGAGAATGAACCACAGGCGTCTGAGA
>CAMUPJ010000123.1 GCA_947090725.1 uncultured Clostridia bacterium | reverse complement strand
TGGGCGGACTGAAGGGATGAAATATCGCGCAGGTGGTTTGTAAGGATAGAATATCAGGAGGTCTTATGAAAAAATTCGTTTCCGCGTTGCTGGTGCTCGTGCTTGCGATAGGGGTTGTCCCGTTTACGTTCGCGGGATGCACGAGTAAGCTGCATTACGATCCCGACAACTTTATTGCCGATACGAGCAATCCGAAGATCGTAAAAGAAAAAGTAACTGTCAAGATGTTCGTGCCCAAGGCCGCCATTCACGGCAATTGGGAAGATATGTATATCTTCAAGTGGATGGAAGAGCGCACCAACATTCACGTCAAATTCGAGGCGGTCTCGCTTGCCGCTTACGATCAAAAACGCGGCTTAAAGTGGGAGAGTAAGTCCGATCCCACCGACGCGTTTCTCACCTGCAACAACAAGGACGAGGTGACGCAATATGCCGCGCTCGGCGCTCTCACGGCGTTTGACGACGACGATGCGACCGACGAATATTCCGGCAATTACGGTAATCTTATCGAAAACTACATGCCCAATTACAAGAAATGGCTGGAAAAATATCCCGAAATCGTACTTTCCACCCGTCAGAACGACGGCAAAATATATTCGCTCAGCGGCGTGAATACCGAATACGGCGGCATATCGTCGCAGTATCTCAACCGCAAATGGTTGGAAAAGACCGACTGGTATGCCGCAAACAGACGTTTGCCGGAAACGATAGAGGAGTTGGAGATTATTTTGGGCGAGTTCCGCGATAAGGATATGAACGGAAACGGCAATCCTCGCGACGAAGTACCGCTTTCGTATATCACCGGCGACGAGAGCACAAACTTTTTGATGAGCTGCTACGGATTCGTGGGCACCGGCGTAGAGCTCGATACCCGCAAGGAAATTTACGACGCCGCAACCGGCACGTTTGTGTCCAATCCGACGTACGACAAAATCGTGTGGGTGCCGTCCACCGAGGCGTACCGCAACTACGTGCGTACGGCGAATCGCTGGTATGAAGCGGGACTTATCGACAGCAATATCTACGAAAACAAGACGGCGGATCTTTCGCAACTCGGTTACAGCGGTCGTCTCGGGTGCTTTGCATCCGCCGGAGCGTTCTTGGTAGTGGGTACCGAGCTTGCCGAAGATTACGTGGCAATCGGACCTCTTACCAGCCAATACAGCAAAGATAAAATTTGGTACGAGTACAATTACCAGTTCGATCCCACTATTCTCGTCATCCCCGAGACCAGTCCTTACAAGCGGGAAATCGCGCGCTGGATCGACGTGTTTTACGACGCAGCGAACGTGGCTGTCCAGTCGTACGGGGTAGAGGGCGAGCATTGGGAGTGGGACAACTCGGAGAACGGCATACGGACGGACGGCACGCCCGATACGTGGCACTTCAACGTGCCCAACGGTATCGAACGCGAAACGTACCGCGCGACGCTCACGTATTCGGCGGGACTGGGCGGTTGCATCCTTTCCACCGATTGGAATCTTCGCGAATCCACGCCCATACAGGCGCAGGTTTTCCGTGACAGATCGCGCTACGTGGATTACTTAAAGCCCGTATTTCCGTCTATGATCTACACCTCCGAGCAGATGACGCGTATCGGCGTGGTAGAGACGGCGATGGGTACCGTCACCAATTCGTTGCCGCACTTTATCCGCGGCGGCACGAGCGGCTACAACGTGAACAACGACAGTGATTGGAATGCGTATCTCGACAAGATGACCAAGGCGGGCAATTACGAAATCAAGGGATACGAAAGTCTCGTCGCCGAATACCAAGCGGCATATGACGTGTACAAATCCAAAAGCGCAGGTATCTGATATCTGAAAATTTAGTGACAGGGAGGTCACCGAAACAGGAATGAAAAAGAAAACGTTCAAAACCTTTGCCGCGTTTGCGCTCGCATGCGTCATGATGTTAGCTTCCTTCGGATGCGGCGCGAAAAAACCGGACGGACAGAAAAACGCGGGGGAGGGTAATGATTTTTATACTTCGCTTGCCGATACGCTCCTGACCAATCGATACGCGCTCGATACTTCCAAAACCGATTATACGAGCGGTGCGCCGGGACTCAGAAACCCGTATATCGTGGGGATCGACGGCGACAGATTCGAAAACGAAGTGCTGTACGGTACGCCTGCGGGGGCGCACGCAATCACGGTGGATACGCCCGCTTACGAATTCCAGGACAGTACGCCCGCATTGCAAGCCGCGCTCAACGAGGCGGCGGCGTACCAAAAGGCAAACGCCGATGCGGAAGTTGTCATCCGGTTCCCTGCCGGCAAGCTGTACTTCTACCAGGGCGGATACGACCCGTCGGCGGACGATACCGTTTCCGACGACTTTGTGTACAACGACGGCGTCAACGGAAGATACGCGACGTTTTTGCATAACCGCAAAAACATCACCTTCGAAGGCGCGGTGGACGGAAACGGAAACTGCACCACCGAGTGCTTGCTCGTGGGGGCGAACGGCGTCCACTTTGCCAAGCTCGAGAAGTGCGAAAACGTGCGCTTTGTCAATCTTCAGTTCGATTACGCCGATCTGCCGTATTACTTCGGCACGGTGGAAGAGTATGTGAACAGCAACACGCTTCGGATTCGCACGTGGGCGGATTATCCGGTGGGCGATACGAATATCGTCGTGTATATCGAATACGACAAAGACACCAATTGTATGCGCGAGGCGGCAAACAATCTGTACAATGCAAGCGGCTTGACGAGCATTGTTTCCGTCAATCACGTAGAAAACGACAAGCATCTGATCGACATACGGTTTGCGCAGAATATGCGCTCCACGCCGATCGGTACGAAGGTGGCGATGTCCACCATGAAAACGGCGGGAAGTTTGTTTGTTATGAATTCCTGCAAAAACGTATACTTCGAGACGGTGTATCTGTATTGCGGCGGCGGATCCGTTATTTTGGGATACAGCAACGAGAATCTGTATTTCAACCGTATGATGAGTATTCTCAAGCCGGGGACCGACCGCTTGCTGACGATGGCGGGCGACGTGATTCACGTAGAAGACACCAAGGGTGACATCCGTCTCACCAATTCGCAGATTGAGAACACGCAGGACGACGGTATCAATATTTGCAGTCACTATATGTGGCCGTACAACGTCAATACGACGGCGAACAGCGCGGTGCTCTTGTACCGTGCGTCCATGTCGGAAACGTATGAGTGCCATGCGGGCGATGTGCTGGCTATGATGGACACCGTTACCATGAAAACGGTGGGGTACTACGGTGTGCAAAGCGTAAGCACGAATGCGATGGGCGAATACGTGGTGACTTTCCGAAAGGGCGGCAAGGGAACTCTCCCGAGCGGGGAAGAGGTGGAACTCGAAGCCGACGTATCGAAGGTAAAGGGAAACCCCGACAGGGGATCCGAGGGAAAAGGGGCGACGTGCATTTTCTCCAATATGACCCGTTCGCCCATTGTGCTGGTGGAAAATACCGTTGTGCGCAATAAGCGCAATCGCGGATTTCTCATTCAGTCGCGCAACGTCACCGTACGCAACTGCGAATTTTCCAACGTGGTGGATACCGCACTCATGCTGATAGGCGAGATGGCGTCGTTCTGCGAAGCGACGTTGCCCACCGACGTCGTGATCGAAAACTGCAAGTTCATCAATTGCGACGACAATGACATTCAGATTGCGGCATACAACAACCAAGGCGGCGTGGGCGAACCGGGCGCCATAACGCGTGTGAAAATCGACAACAATCTCTTTGCCTATCAGCAGAATCATTATTCGCTGTATTTAGCGGGGATTTCCGATATCGAGCTGACCGACAACTGGTTCTATCGTCCGCAGACGGGCACGCAAAAGGTCAATTTCGATACGACGGCGATTATGTTCCGTAGCGTAGCCGATTGCAAATTCGACGGCAATCGCCTGGATAAATTCCTGCCCTCGCGCGACGGGATTTTCGTGTGGGAAGGCGTGGACGTGGATTCGTTTGATTGGGGCGACAATACGGGATTCGATCGCAAAGACGTGTTCGGCGAAATGGTGGCGCAAGAGCTGGCGCGGCTGGATGCAAACATCGTAATCGACGGAAAAATCGCCGACTGGGCAAAGATTGCCGCCACCGAAATCCTTATCAACAACGTAACCAACGAACATATCCAAAAAGTAGACTTCGGTTCCGTCGATCCCGCCGATTTTTCGGCAACCGTCAAGGCGTTTGTCAAGCTTTCCGACGGCGACACATTTGCGGCCGACGACGGTATCTATTTTTACTTCGACGTAACGGACGATCAGGTTACTTTTGTGCGTAACACTTGGTGGACGAGCGACTGCATGGAGTTCCATATTTCTTCCGACACCGAGAGCCACGACGAATTGGCCGTCATACGCGACAATGACAATACGGAGACACTTCAGCTTGCCGTAAAGGGCGATCTGGAAGGGAACTGCCAGCCTTGCATATACCCCGGCAGAACCACGACGAGCATTTGCGACCAGCTGACGCTCGATGGCACGTTTGCCAATTCCGAATACAAGGGCGGCGCCATAAAGACGGCGTTTGCCACCAGTCGTAACGGGTATCGCGGAGAAGTGTTTGTTCCTTTCTCGCTCTATCCGATCTGCGGCAATAAGTTGCGCGACGGCGGCGAAATCGCACTTTCGTTCTGCTTTATCGACAACGCGGTGAAAAATGCGGTAGACGAGGAAACCAAGCTTATGACGTTCAGCAACGTAGTGCATCCCACCAGTCTCAACAACAAAGTGCCTGCGTCGATGACGAAGTTCAAGCTTGCGGCTTGAGGAGGAGTATCGAAAATCATGAAAAAATCATGCGGAATTATATCGTTATTGTTATGTTTGCTATTGGCGACGGGATTGTGCGCTTGTACGCACGGAAAAAGCGGCAATGCGACGCTTGCCGTAACTTCCTACGCGTACAGTACCGAGAGCGCCGAGGATTTGGCTATTACGTTTGCGTGGAACGGCGCAAGCTTTACAAAGCTTACGCGGAACGATGAAGACGTGGCCGGTGAAAATTACGCGCTGGACGGCAACGTACTGACGCTTTACAAATCCTATCTGGACGGACTGGGCGGCGGCGTTCATGTATTTGTTGTCGTCACCGATAGAGGGAACGTATCGTTTACCGTTACCGTGACGGTGCCGCAGGGCGAAAAGCTGCCCACGATTGACGATCTGATCGGAAGCGACTATTACCATGTGACGATAGGAGAGGGAAACGGCTTGACGAAATTACCGACGCTTGCCGACGCTTCGCCCGATTCCGATATCTATAAATATCTTCGCTTCAAGGAGGGCAACCGGCCGCTTGA
>CAMUPJ010000122.1 GCA_947090725.1 uncultured Clostridia bacterium | reverse complement strand
AATACAGAATGATTTTTCCGCAGTATTTGCGCATAATCGAGGCAAGTTGCATCACTTTTTCTTTGGCGCGTTCGCTTGTATAAGGGTAAGAATGGAAGTGTAATGCATGCAAAGTAAGTCCGCGCTTGGCCATCATGTATCCTGCTACGGGGCTGTCAATCCCGCCGGACAATAACAATAGGCCTTTGCCGGCACATCCGACGGGCATTCCGCCTGCCCCGGAAATAATATGGCTGTACACATATGCGGTGCCGTTTTCCCGTATGTCTACCCATATTGTATTTTCGGGGGTGTGCAGATTTACCGTCAAATCGGGTTGCGCTTCCAAAACAGCACTTCCCAATTTGGCGGCAAGCGTGACGGATGTCATCGGATAATGCTTGTCTCCCCTATGCACGCTGATCCGAAATGATCCGTTGTGCGGGGCTATGCGGCATACGGTTTGTGCCAAGCTGTCAAAGTCATTGGGCACGCAATTTGCGACGCTCAAAGAGTGAATTCCGAAAACGGTGCGCAGATCTGCCACGATGCGACTTTCGTCTTCTGTGTTGTACTTCGAGACTAAATATCTGCTTCTGCCGGGAGTAAATTCGCAAGTGTAATTTTTCAGTTTGTACTTAATGTTTTTGATGAGTATCCGTTCGAAATAATTCCGATTTTTTCCCTTTAAGTATATTTCGCCATAGCGAATAACGATTACGTTGCCCATGATATTTCCTTTTTGAAAATTGATATATTGTTACGCGACGTGCGGAATTTTTCTAAAAACCACGCAATTGTCGTATGCAGTCCGTGAGAGCGTTGCAAATTACGGTAAAATCATCATTCGCATTATGCGGTCCAAAGCTCAAACGGATACTTCCCTCGATTTGTTTTGCGCTCCGCCCCATTGCGTTTAGTACGCGATTTGTTTTGAGCCGTGCGGCGCATGCGGAGCCCAACCCCACCAATATTCCGCATTCGGATAATTTGCGTTGCAGAATCTCCGCCTTTATCCCTTCGATAGATAAGGATAATACAAACGGCGATTGGATTTCCGCTTCATTGCAAGAGATACCCTTTTGGCGGCAAAGCGCTTCTTTGAGGGCTTCGCGCAGTTGCGCAATGCGTGAACGGTCGATTTCGGAAAAGCATTGCG
Source organism: uncultured Clostridia bacterium (assembly GCA_947090725.1). Taxonomy (GTDB): domain Bacteria; phylum Bacillota; class Clostridia; order Christensenellales; family Pumilibacteraceae; genus Pumilibacter. Next base: position 4,207 of record CAMUPJ010000122.1, on the reverse strand, counting down.
CCGCTTGGGCAAAACCGATGATGCCGACCGTATTTTCCGTTCCGGAGCGTGTTCCGCCCTCTTGTCCTCCGCCACGCAAAAGCGGAGCCAAATGCAGTTTATCACGTACCCACAACGCTCCGACTCCCTTGGGCCCGCCGATTTTATGCGCGCTTATGCTGTATAAATCAACACCCAAATCGGTGCAATTTGTGGGGATTTTTCCAAACGCTTGCACACCGTCGCTATGAATAAGGACATTTTTGGCAATCGATCTGGCGTGGTATGTCAAAAGCTTGAGATTATTAATGGCTCCGGTCTCGTTGCTACAGTGAATTATCGATACCAATGTAGTAGCGGCATCGATTTTTTGAAGGAAATCTTCTGTATCGATGCGTCCGTCGCTTTGTAGTCGGACGAAACGAACGTCTAACCCTTTGCCGATGCATGCTTGTACATTTTCGTATACGGAAGCGTGTTCGCCCATCGAGACGACGATGTTTCCTTTTTTGTTCTTAATGCCGCTCCCAAATACCCATGCGTTGGATTCGGTGGCACACGAAGTGAAATAAAGATTACCTTGTCCCCCCAAAGCGGAAAGCAATGCTTGTCGTGCTTGCTCCAGCTCTTTTGCCACGGCAAATGCAGGAGCGTACAGAGCAGACGGATTGAAATACGATTCCTCGGCAAATACCTGCATTCGTTGCAATACGCTGTCAAACGGCTTTGTGGTGGCGGCATTATCCAAATAAATCATAGCTTTTTTCCGATCGGTTGATGCAAGCTTTTGTCTATAATACCGAGGCGAGAAAGACTTTTTTTCAGCGCCGCTATCAGTTCCTCATCCGGTTCTATATGCAAAAGAAAATCTTCGCCTTCGTTTCGATAGCGCAAATACACAATGTCTTCTTCCTTATCGTAATGACAAATGGCAAACAGTTTTTTGATATCTTTGGAGGCGTTGTAGCGCTCATATGCGTCGCAGTTGATGCGGCCTACCGATTCTATCGTAGAAATAGGTACTACGGCCATCAGTTTGCGATAGTTGCGTTGTACGACTTTAATGACGCGAAAAGTTCCGTTATCCAAACGGTAATCGTACTCTGTATTGCTCTTTTTGAGAAATCTTCCCAATAAGAAGAATGTTGCCACAAACGGCGCCGCCGAAAGCAACCCGAATACCAGAACAAAAATAACCATGCTGGCCCGCCACTTTTCGGCAGGCTGGAAGATAATGAGAATCGCCAATAAGATTCCCAATACCAATATAACATACCGAAGAACCGATAAAACGGTTGTTCGTTTGCGGTGCTTGTCGATATTGGGGTTTTCTACGTTTTGTTCGTAATATATTTCCACAATAATTGTCTCCGAATTTGTGTGTTTTGTAGGAATGGTTATACCGAGTTTTTGTGCGATTTGCCTGTACCGAGTTTGTGTTTTGTGGGATCGAATATTGTGAGGGTAAATATGAAAGTGGCGCCCATGCCTTTGTTGCTTTCTACCCATACGGATTCCTTGTGATCTTCAATAATTTTCTTCACAATGCTGAGTCCGAGTCCGGTGCCTTTGCTTTTATTGGGGGTGCGCGCTTTGTCGGCCATAAAAAATTTGTCCCAAATCAGTATCTGATCCTTTTTGTTAATGCCTACGCCCTGATCTTTTACCGTAACATACAGTTTATTTGCGCGAATATGCGTGGACACAAGTATACGCGAGTAAGCCGGCGAATACTTAATGGCGTTGTCTATGAGGTTGATGAGAACTTGCACGATTTTGTCTTTGTCGGCAAATACATAACAGGTTTCTTTGTCAAAGTCAACGTCAAGTTGTTGTTCTTTCTTAATCAAATTCGGTTCAAAGCGTTCGATTACCTGTTTGACTACGGCATTTATATCGAATTTCACCAAGGAAATCGGATTTTTTCCCGATTCCATGCGAGATAAGTCCAACATGGAAGTGATCAACGAATTCAAACGCTTGGTTTCGTTGAGTACGATCTTCAGATATTTTTCTCGCTCATCGGGCGCAATCGTACCGTCTAAGATTGCTTGCAAGAATCCTTGCATGGAAGTAAGGGGCGAACGCAATTCATGGGATGCATTGGCGACAAAAGATTTACGCATTTGCTCCAAGTTTTTGAACGCATTGGCAATTCCATTCGTGGATTTCTCCAGCTTCTTTATGGCTTGGTCGGCATATTTCATGTCGGTTTGCAGATTATATTCCCCGTTGCTCAATCTCTTTGCCGTAGTGTTGAGTGTGGCAATCGGCGAAATCAGCATTTTATAATTGAGCAAAATATATAGAATGCCTTCTATGGCGGCCAAAAGCAGAACGGCTACCCCGAGCAGAATTTTATTTGTTGTGCTTGTCATTCGCGGCAATCCGAAATATAACGGGCAAAAAATCGTTGCCGCGAATATAATCAAACCGATGACGTTGCGAAAAACAAAGTTCTTAAAAAGTTTCATGCTTGCAAAATTTCAAACTTGTAGCCTACTCCCCATACGGTATTCAGGCGCCAAAGTTTTCCCACGCCCAATTTTTCCCGAATGCGTTTGATATGAACGTCTACGGTGCGGGCGTCTCCTTGGTAGTCGGCGCTCCATATGTGATGTAGCAGTTGTTCGCGCGTAAATACTTGCATGGGATTGGCCGCCAAGTAATATAAAAGCTCGATTTCTTTCGGCGGCATATCGACGGTTTTGTCGTCGATTTTTACGATGTAATTGCGTAGGCTGATGAACAAATTTTCCACCGATAAATCGGGATCTGTCGCGGGCGGCATCGAGGGCTGTGTTCTGCGAAGAATCGCTTTGATGCGGGAAATCAATTCTTGCGGTTCAAAAGGTTTTGTTACATAGTCATCGGCGCCGTAGTTCAGGCCGCTGATTTTGTCCAGAGGGTCTCCTTTTGCCGACAACATAATGACGGGAATATCGGAAAATTTTCGCATTTCGATAAGTGTTGCGTACCCATCCATTTCGGGCATCATGATATCCAAGAGCACCAAATCAAAAGTGTCCGCTTTTAATGCATGCAGTGCATCCTGTCCGTTATGGCACATGGCCGTTTGATAGTTTTCCTTAACGAGATACAAGGTCAAAAGTTGACAAATATTTTCGTCGTCGTCAACGATTAAAATTTTTTGATTCGCCATGGATTCATTCCCGTTTTTTTTGTTACCAATATTATACTAAATCCGTAAATAAAATACAAGTGTTTGAGAGTTCATTTTTTTACGGCGATTGTAACGCCCGATTCTCCCTCTCCGTAGCCACCGTATCGGAAAGAAGCGATGTCGGATCGGGATTTGAGATGGGATTGTATGCCTTTCCCAAGCGCGCCGGTACCCTTTCCGTGTACGATGCGTATAATGGTTCCGGAAGGAGCGGACAAAAAGTAAGGCTCCAAGACTTCTATCGCTTCCGGAATACTGCACCCCATGACTTTGATTTCTCGGCTCTCCGGGGTGTCCGCTGTAGCGATCGGCGAAGTTTGCGTAAAACGCTTCGGCTTTGTTTCGGTTTTTGTCGTAATGGGTAATGCCAAATCCGACGGTTTTAACATAAGATTTGCATTGCCTACACGGACTTTATATAATCCTTTCTTATCGGGCAGTGAAAGCAGTTCTCCTTCCGCCTCCAATGATTTCACAATGATGCGTTGCCCGACCGTTGCTTTTTTCGGAAGAAAATTCGCATATGCGGGACAAATTCGTTCGTCGTTTTCGTGTTGCGTGTTCTCCAGTTGCGAGCGTAACATGCGAGCTTTGCGCAAGGCTTCTTCATCTCCTGCCTTAACGGTTTCTTTTAATTCATCTATTAGGTCATTGGCATGCGCTATCATATTGGATATGATACGATTGGTCTCCGCTTTTGCATTGTTTTCCAGACGCAATTGCTTTTCTTCAACTCTTTTGCGCAAAGACTCTACTTGCTTACGTTCTTCTTCTAAAGTTTTTTGCTCGTTTTGGATGCGTTCTTTTTCGCATTCCACTTCTGCTTTTGTGTACTGTGCCTGACGTAGTACATTTTCAAAGCAAGATTGCTCTTGGGAAATACTTTCTTTTGCTTTTGTGAGAATATACTCGTTTAGGCCTAATTTACCGGCAATTTGCAATGCGTTACTTACCCCGGGAATCCCTACCATGAGTTTGTAGGTGGGCGTTAAAGATTCTTCATCAAACTGCATACATGCATTCATAAGCTTTTCGGAGAGTAAC
>CAMUPJ010000121.1 GCA_947090725.1 uncultured Clostridia bacterium | reverse complement strand
CGTCGCTTTCCGCGGTAAAACTTTTATCGGTCGCTTTTGCGGGCGACACGGTCACGTACGGATTCAACTCGATTCTGTTTCCCAACTCGAGTTTGATTTCTTCCGAAGATAACGAAATTCCCGAGACTTTTACCGTAAAAAGCCCCGTACATCCCGCGCACAATACCGTACACAAGAGAAGTACCGAAAGTATTGCCGCCGATAGTTTTTTCGTCTTTTTTCGCATCTCTATTATTATAGCATAGACAACGGATTATTTCAACACTTTTTCGAAAAAGATTTTTTGTGTGCATTCCGCTACAAAAAAACGGAAAACGACAAACGGCATACGCACGGAAAAAGGACAATATACATAAACTATGAAAACTTTATTCAAAGCGGTCATGTCGGTCACTTTCTTCACCGTCATCGATCGCATTCTCGGCTTTGTCTTCAAAATATATTTGTCGCGTGAGTTGGGCGCGGTGCAAATGGGCGTATACCAGGTAGCGCTCAGCATTTTCTTTCTGCTGCTGACGGCCACCACCAGCGGCATTCCGCTGATCGTATCCAAATTGACGGCAAAATACGAAGCGCATCACGACAAGCGCGCCTCGCATGCCGCCGTCAGCGCCGCTCTGATCGTAGGCCCAGCCAGCGCTCTGATCGTCTGTCTTGCCACCGTTCTTCTGCGGGTTCCCATCGGCAAACTCATGGCCAGTCCGCAAAGCATGACCGTGCTTTTGTTCATGTTGCCCGGCGTACTGTTTTCTGGCGTATACGCGGCCTTCAGGGGCAATCTGTGGGGGCGGCGCAAATATACTTCCATGAGCGTCATAGAAGTCGTGGAACAAAGCATGCGCATCTTGCTGACCGTGCTTTTGTTTATGATGGGATTCGACAAACTCAAGATGACGGCTGTCAGTCTGAGCGCGTCCTGCGCCGTCACCATGATTTGCTGTGCCGCTTGCTTCTTTGCCGACAAAGGCAAAGTTTCTTCGCCCAAAGGACAGATTGTGCCGCTGCTTCGCTCGTCGGTACCTATCACCTGCGTGCGGGCGTCGGGCAGTATCGTAAACTCGGTGATTGCCATTGTGGTGCCGATGATTTTGGTGGGCATGGGGCATTCCAACGAACAAGCGCTCTATCTGTTCGGTTCCAGCATCGGCATGGCGATGCCGCTTCTGTATATCCCTATAACCGTCGTAGGTTCGCTGGCCTACGTGATGATCCCCACGCTGAGTTCGGCATACGCCTCGGGCAACCGCGCTTCCGCCAAACGACAGATCGAAACGGCGGTAACTTTCTCCATCGTTGTGGCGGCGCTGTTCGTGCCCGTCTTTTGGGCGCTCGGCAATCCCATCGGCAAGTTTGTATACGACAATGCCGATGCAGGACGTTTCCTTTCCCATTCCGCTTGGCTGCTGATCCCCATCAGCGTGGAGAACATTGCTTCCAGTATGCTCAACTCGTTGGATCTGGAAAAACGCGGTTTCCTCAATTACATGATCGGCTCGGCCGTCCTCTTTGCCATTCTCGCCGCCTTCTGCCGCAACTTTTCCATCGATATACTTGCGCTGGGATTGGGCGCAAGTCTGAGCGTATCCAGCCTGCTCGATCTGTGGTGCATCCGCCGCCGCACCGATGCGCGGTTCACGTTCATTCGCCCGCTGATCCTCTCTTCGCTGCTCATACTGCCCGCTGCCTTTCTCACCAAAACGGTATTTTCCCTCATGCGGTATATGCCGCTTCTGCTCTCCATATCGGTAAGCGCCATAGTGGGTTGCATCTTTATGTTCGTCCTCTCGATACTTTTCGGCATCGTGGATATCGGGATCATTCTCGGCAAAAAATCCCCGAAAAGCATGCGCAAACGATTGCAAAAATCGCAAGGATAGGCTATACTAATCCTACAATTCAATATTTGGAGGTTGCCCGACATGGACAAAAGTTCACAGGAAATTGCAACCGTAAACACGAAAGCGACTTACGGTAAACGCAAGAAGATCACAGGCACGAGAAAAATCACATACCTAGCCACTTTGGTCGCCCTTTCTCTCGCATTCAAGTTGGTAGGACAGGTATTCAACTTCGGTAGCTACAAATTCACTCCGGTATATATCGGATGGATGCTGGCGGCGATATCTATGGGTCCGCTGGGCGGCGCGGCAAACGCTTTCATTACCGATCTGATCGGCACACTGATCCTGCAAACCGGAGGATTCCCCCAACCCATGATTCTGCTGTCGAATACGCTGTTCGGCTTTATCGTGGGACTGGCTTTCAAAATTCCCAAAATCGATGCGCGGCTCCGACTGCTCATCGGGACGGCGGCGGCGCTCCTTACGTGCACGTTGGGAATCTCCACCTATACGCTTGCCGAATTTTATATGCAACCGTTTTGGGTACAGTTCGTCACCCGTCTTACTTTCCAAGCGCCTATCGTGGTGCTGTGCGCCGTCATCGTGGGCTTTCTGTTCCCCGTGATGCGCAAACTGGGCTTGATGGACTCTTAACCGTTTCGCAAATAAAGACTACGCACAAAGGCGTTTTGTCACAATCATCGTAATCCCTTCGGGACGGCGGCATGGCGAAAATCCATGCCGCTTTTTCCATGCCAAAGTATGGCCGTCGTTTTGCCCACGGCAACCCTCAATACCAATCATGCTTTTCGTTCCTATCCAGTGCGGCGATTGCACGCATTTCCTCGTCCGTCAACGCAAAATCGAATAGCGCAATATTTTCACGTATATGTTCGGGATTGGAAGAACCGGGAATCGCAACGACGCCTCTCTGTAAATGCCAACGCAAAATAACTTGCGCGGAAGACACGCCGTAAGCCCGGGCAATACTTGTAATCGTACTGTCGGAAAGCAATGCACCCGTATGCCCTCTGCCGCCGAGCGGATACCACGCCTGCATCACGATGCCGAGACGGTGCATGTACGGTACGACGGCTTGTTCCTGATAGTACGGATGTATTTCGTTTTGGATCAGAGCGGGCATTACGCTTATTTGCGCTATAAAATCATCAATTTCTTCGATATACCAATTCGACAGGCCGATCGAACGGATTTTGCCTTGCGCTACGAATTTTTCTATCGCCCGATAGGCTTTTACGTCGTTTGCGCCCGGATGATGCAAAGCATCATATCAATATAACCGACGTTCAGTTTGTCCAACGATTCTTGTATGGCTTGTTCGGGGTTTGCGAACTGCGTTCCCGGATAGATCTTCGTAATGACGAAAATCTCTTCGCGCGGCACCCCCGATTGACGGATCGCTTCCCCTATCTCCCTTTCGTTGCCGTACATATGCGCGGTGTCTATCAAACGGTAGCCTTGCGACAACGCAGAAAGAACGGAACTTTTGCAAACATCGCCCGTAAGGCTGTACGTTCCCAGTCCGAGTATCGGCATTTCGTATCCGCTGTTCAGCATAACGGTAGGCGCATACCCGTTTTCCCCGCTTGCCAAATCGAAATTCGCAACGTCGGGCGCAAATTTTATGCCGAGGCTTTCTATCCAATCGGCAATCGCGCTTTGCGCTGTTCCTGCGGCAAACCGTCTGCCGGAAAACCAACTCGCCGTCGGCGCAAGGGCATGTAAATTCGTATCGCTGGAACCGATACCGCTCGAATGCGAGGTGCAGAACGGAATGATTTTTTTGCCCGAAAAATCGTAGCTTTCCAAAAAAGTACAGAGGATTTTCGGCGCTTGCCCGTGCCATATGGGATACCCCAAAAATATCACGTCGTATTTTTCGATACTTTCCACACTGCCGCTTATGGCGGGACGGGCTGTGGCGTCCGCTTGCTCTCGGTCGGCTCTGCCGCCCGTATAATACCGCAAATCTTCCGCCGTGTAAGGCACTTCGGGTACGATTTCGTAAAGCGTTCCGTCGGTTTGCGCCGCAATATGCATTGCGATCGATTCCGTCGTATTCGTGCAGGAAAAATACGCTATTAAAGTATTGCTTGCCGACGTTACGGGCAAGCGATTCGTTCCCCCGCCCATATTGCCGTCACCGCCGTTTTCGACGGAACTGCCCGCATTACAGGCCGTCAATCCGAACAACGTCATAAAGATCACCGAAATCACTCTCAGAAGTTTTTTCATAATCTATGCTCCGCGCTATATTAAAACCTTTTTGCAAGACACCTTCTGTTTTTCTTTCGCAACCGCATTCTTTTTATCTTATAAAATTCGTCCGAACCGATTTGTCCGTTTGCGGCGCCGTGATGCCCGCTTGTTTGCCCGCCTCGATACATTGCAATATCCAAGCCATATTTGCGCCGATATTACGCATAGTCTGCATCCCCTCCGCATCCTGCCTTGTTTCTTCGGGCGTGTTGCCATGCACCATATTCCAATAGGTTGAGGAAATCACGGGCATTTGCGCAATGCCCAAATGCTTACTGATCGTATCGAGCGTTGCCGTAGTGCCTGCGCGACGCGCCGACGCTATCACGGCGGCGGGCTTATGCGCAAATGCACTGCCGCCCGCGTAGAACAATCTGTCCATAACCGATAAAATCCGCACCGACGGCAACGGCAATCTTTGTTTCCGACCGCTTTCCCCCAAACTCGAATCGCGCCTCGACATTGCATGGAAAAAACAGCAGGTCTTTTCCAAATGCGCCGAAATCTTTTTGCAATGCTTGCATAAAAGCTTATAAACACAAAAACAGGATCGGGTAAACTACACTTCCCATAGGGAATGAAACAAAGTTGCACTTTCAGACAAATAAAAAAGCTCTCGAACAAATTGTTCGAGAGCTTTTAACTACACATTATTAGAAAGATCAATTGAAATTTATATTTTTTTATTGCTTGCGCGGTAGATCATTATTTCTGCCGTAAATAATGTGTTTACCGTCGGTATAAGCAAACGCAGTACACCCGCGAATTTCAACGGGAATATTGCTTTCGAGATTATACATACAGCATCCCATACATAAAAGCCACGCCGAAAAATTCTTGATAGTCGACTTTTATTGTATCGGTAACGCCTTGTATTTCTTCACACACTTCGGGGGGAAATTTTTGCAATTGCTTTTCGCTTTCATGGCCGTATCGTTTTTGAAAATTGTCTAAATTAAGCGGAAATGTCATTCCGCATTTATTGAAAATTTTTCCACGCTTTACGCCCATTTCATAGTGGTTGCCTTTTAATCTCAAATGATACATTTTAACTGCTCCCGATATGACATAAGCGGAGCATAACAGAATGCCGTTTCTGCTTTTCCGATATTCATTTTATATCTCCATGAAAACGGAATTCACCTCTTTATTCCGCGCATAACCATAGTTATCGATACGGTCGTATCCCATTGCTTTTCGTTATTGTCATATTGCTTGATACGGTTATCGTACTTGTTATTCGCAATGCGTTT
>CAMUPJ010000120.1 GCA_947090725.1 uncultured Clostridia bacterium | reverse complement strand
TAAATCCGCCGTATCCGACGGCGGCGTACATATCATCCATAGAAGAAATGGAATAGCGTTGCATAACGATGTCCAGCCATTTGGGAACAAGTAGCTGATTCAATGCATACCCTCGCCGCTTTGCTTCTTCTTCGAGCATTTCTCGTCCGCGTCGGATATTTTCTTCTTTTTCCTCTTTTTTGAAAAATGCGCGGATTTTTGTTTTGGCTTGCGTGGTTTTGGCAAAACGCAACCAATCGCGACTGGGGCCTTTTGCCGTATTGGACGTGATGATTTCCACGTAATCGCCGGTGGTTAATTTGGTTTCGAGCGGAACGATTTTATTGTTGATTTTTGCTCCGATACACTTATTGCCTACTGCGCTATGCACATTATAGGCAAAATCCACGGGGGTGGATCCTTCCGGCAAAACGATTACGTCGCCTTTGGGCGTGAAAATAAAGACTTGCCCTTCGTAAAGGTCCAACTTGAGAGATTCGTAAAACTCTTTCGGACTGGCGACCGCATCTCCCTGCACGTCCATTACGCCGCGAAGCCATTCGAGCTTTTCATCAAGATCGTTGCCATTCGAGCGGTTTTCTTTGTATTTCCAATGCGCCGCAATGCCGTATTCCGCAATCTTATGCATTTCATACGTGCGGATTTGAATTTCAAACGGCATACCGTAGCTCGTCATAACGGTCGTATGCAACGATTGATAATTATTCGGTTTGGGTACCGCGATATAATCTTTGAAGCGACCGGGAATCGGTTTCCAGATAGTATGGATCATGCCGAGAACTTCGTAGCAGTCTCGGATATTTTCTACAATGACACGCACAGCCGTAAGATCGTAAATCTGCTCGAAGGTCTTATTTTGCTGTGCCATTTTTTTGTAGATGCTGTAAAAATGCTTGGGGCGTCCGCTGACTTCGCCGTTGATATGCAATTCTTCCAGAAGGCTTGTCAGTCGGTCGCAAATGTGACTGACCAGTTCTTTTCGCTCGTCGCGCTTTAGGGAAATTTCTTGCACGAGAGACTCATAAACGGCGGGATGGATGACTTTCAGACACAGGTCTTCCAGTTCGCATTTGAAGTAACTGAGGCCGAGTCGCGAAGCCAACGGCGCATAGATTTCCAACGTCTCCTTGGCCATTGCCGATTGGCGTTCGGCGGAAATACAGGAAATGGTGCGCATATTATGCAGTCGATCGGCTAATTTAATCAGAATGACGCGAATATCTTTTGCCATGGCGAAGAACATACGCCGAAAGTTTTCCGCTTGCTCTTCTTCTTTGGACTTGAAGGTGATTTTGTCCAGTTTTGTCACACCCATGACAAGGCTGCAAATTTCATTGCCGAATTTGGAGCGGATATCCCCTTCGGTAGCGGGCGTATCTTCGATACAGTCATGTAGCAACGCCGCCGCAATGGTATTGCAGTCCAGTCCGAGATCCAGCAGAATATTCGCTACGGCTATCGGATGAATAATATACGGTTCGCCCGAATCCCGTTTTTGGTCGGCGTGCATTCGGGATGCATAGTCGAATACCGCATCGAGCAATTCGACTTGTTGCGATGGAAATACATGCTTATAATTCTTTAATGCTTCCGCCATAGTAGCGCTTTCTCCTTATTGCTTGCGGCACATTTCCGTTACATAGCGGTAGATAGAGGAATCGCTCAAATCGCAACGCACGTCGGCGTTGACGGAAATGGAAAAAGGTGCTTTGTCGAAATGCAAAAGACCCAATTCGGAAAAGACCATAACGCCTGCGATAAACTGGTTCATGCCGATATTTTGCCGTGCGGAAAAAAGTTTGTAATAAGAAAGAATATTGTCGGACGATATTCCGCGGGCTTTCCGCAGTCCGGCAAAACACTCTCCGAATTTCTCGCGGCTACAATCTATATCTTGGAAAAATACAGCTTGATTGTCAACATTCGGCACATAAATCTTTGCTTTGGTTTTTTTGGCGAGATATTTCGGTAGCGCATAACCGGGCGGAGTGTCCAGAAAAACAACGGTATCATATGCGGACAACATAAGATTTCCGTTTAGCTCCGGCGATACGATGACACGTGAATAATTGTTCACGTTGGTCGCATACAAAAATTCATTGAGTATTCTATCGGATTGCAACAGGTGCGCAAACTTCTCATACGTTTCTTTGCATCCGGCAATAATCAGTACGCCGAACAGATTGTCCCCTATGATTTCGGACAAACGAGAGGTATCATAGACTTCGTAGTCCTCTTTGTTCCCGAGGCCATACGATAAAGTTTTGAGATAATTCGCTTTGGCAACGGTATCGTTTATATAAAGCGCAGACGGTACCGCGGCGCGCAAAAGACCTTTTGCCGTGGATTTCCCGCCGAAGTTGTTCAGTTGCAACTCCAAAATCAGATCTTTTGGCGTATTTCCCATCAAAAACTGATTTTGCTCGTAAAAGTTAAATGCAAGAATTTGCAATCCGTTTTCACAGGTAACGTTCGTGTGTATATGATTGCTTTTGCAAGGCGCAACCCCGAGTTTTGTGACCGTTGTCTTGAAAAGCGGCCGGGGATTGCTGTTTCCGGAGGGTTCGATACATTCGAGCGCCTCGGCTAATTCCAGATTCAGTTCCGAAGCATCCAGCTCCATGTCATATTCTTGGCTCATTTCGAACAGCGCGGCGGGAAACCGCGTCAGATATTCGTTCACACGCGACCGAAATAACGGGATATCCGCTTCTTTGATGGAAAATCCGGCAGCTTGACTATGTCCGCCGAATTCTACCAATAAGTCGCTCACGGAGCTGAGTAATTCATAGATATTGATTCCGGGGATGCTTCGAGAGGTGCCTTTGTAGCAATCGCCGGAGTTGACCATAATGAACGTAGGACGGTGAAAATCGCCCGCCAAACGGGCGGCCAATATGCCGGTAATGCCTTTTTCCCATTCCGGATTGCTGAGAATTACTGCGCGATTGTGAATCAGATCTTCGGACTGTAAATCCACAAAAGCTTCTTCATAAAGCTTATCGCATAGTTTTTTGCGACGAGCATTATCTTCGTTGATTTCCGTTAAAATGTCTTGAGCTTGTTTTGTATCGTTTCCCGTAAGAAGTTCGAAAGAACGATAGGCATCCCCCATTCTTCCGGCGGCATTGATTCTGGGTGCGATTTTATAAGCGATGTCGCCGCTGGAAACAGGATACGTCAGCTTTTGGTCTTCGATCATCAGGCGAAGGCCGAGATTGGATTTATCTTCCAGCTTTTTCAGTCCCAATTGCACAATCAAGCGGTTTTCATCCAATAAAGGAACCAAGTCGGCAATAGTGGCTACAGCCGCCAAATCGACAAACGGAAGCGCACTGTCGATACCGCCCAAAGCTTGCACCAGTTTGAATGCTACGCCTGCCCCACACAAAAAGGAACACGGATAGGCGCAATCGGATTGCTTTGGATTCACTACAATGCAGTCGGGAATGGTATCGGATACTTCATGGTGATCGGTAACGATCACGTCTACGCCCAAATCCATGGCACACTCTACTTCTTTGCTACCGGAAATTCCGCAGTCGCAGGTAAGTATCAAGTCGGGACAACAGGTTTCTATAATTTGCTCGATGGATTCTACGTTCAGTCCGTAGCCATCCCCTATGCGATTGGGGATGTGCACGTATGTTTCTACGCCGCATGAAGACAAATACAGAGACAATATGGAAGCGGCGCATATTCCGTCTGCATCATAATCTCCGTAGATTACGATTTTTTGATGTCCGTCAATAGCCTCTTGCAGTCTGTCTACGGCTTCGCGCATGCCTTTCATGCAAAAAGGGTCGTAGAGATTGTGTATATCGGGATAAAGATATTTCCGGATTTTTTCCTGCGTATCAATCCCCCGTGAGATCAGTAATTCTATGACGCGTGGAGAAAGCGCGAACGCCTCGCATAAGGAAGTGATCGTTTGTCGGTCGGGAGTTGAGTTGTTTCGTTTGATCAGATTCAGATTCATTTGCTACCTTTATAAAAATAAGCCTTCTGTAATGAAGGCTTATTTGTGAACCGGATAGAGTTTTCAGGCTAAAGCGGCCTTCCCCTCGCTCTTTTTCGCTTTTTCGTCCGATTTGGAAATTTTCTTCTTGCGATCTTTCCAAAGTGCCCAAACAGACGGCGAGATAAAGATGGAAGAGAACGTGCCGGCGAGCAATCCCGCAATGATGGGAAGCGCAAAGACACGGATAGACGGTACGCCGATAATAGCGACCATAGCAATGGTAATCAAAGTCGTAATCGAAGTATTGATGGAACGCACCAACGTTTCTTTGATAGAACAGTTGGCAATGAACGTAGCCGAACTATTCTTATGGAACAAAGATTTTGCGTTCTCACGGATTCTGTCAAAGACGATAATCGTATTGTTGATGGAATAGCCGAGTATGGTAATAAGCGCCGCAATAAACGTACTGTTGATTTCGATATGGAAAATCGCCATAAACGAAAACATAATTAAGATATCATGCAACAGAGCAATGACGGCCGATACACCGCTGGACACTTCAAAACGGAAAGCGATATACACGAGCATCAACACAATCGACAACGCAATGGCCAACAAAGCATTGGTCAGCAGCTCGCTACTGACAGTTGCGCTGATGATATCGCCTTTCACGGCTTGACCGGAATATTTGTCGCTGATGGATACTTTCTCCGGTAATCCCGCATCAAAGCTTTCCGATTGCGCAGACGCAGTAAACGTGATGGTTTTTCCGTCATTGATCAAATCGAAATCGGAGACGGTAACCGAAGATGCGGAAGCCAAAGCTTCGATGGCGGCAACCTTTTCCGAATATGTCGTAATGATCAAGGGAAAGTTATTGTACTGTACGGTATACGCAACGTTTTGCGCCGTAACGGCAGAAGATATTGTGGGTACGATTTTGAAAATTTTCTCTTGCAATGCGTCTTGGATTGCCGGATTGATTTCGTCTTCCATAATCGCATCGGATGCAACCGCTTTATATTTCACGAGAATGGAAGCGTCTTCTCCCGAACCTTGGCTTTGCACGCTTGCAACTTTCAAATTATAGCTGTTGCCGTTACTGTCGGTAAGCGATTCGATGGTGTCTACGATTTCGTTGCGGTACGTGCCAAACGTATCGTTTGTAAGCTTTGTGGAGAGTTTTACGTTTACGGTATAACCGCCTTGAAAATCCATACCCAAATTCAACGGTGCATCCATTGTTACGCCATAGATAATCATAGCAATAATGGCGACACAAATAATACAAACGGGAATCAGAAACCAGATTTTCTTCCTTTCCACCAGCTTGAAATCTTTGTTCATCAAATTAGATATTTTCATTCGCAACCTCCCCTTTGAGGACTTCCGTTTTGCTTTCTTCTATTTGCAATTCCTCGCTTTTTGCGGATTCTTCCGCTTGGAGATTTTCATATTCTTCACTGCGAACCAGCCCGA
>CAMUPJ010000119.1 GCA_947090725.1 uncultured Clostridia bacterium | reverse complement strand
TATTGTCGCCCAAATACAGCGCCACGTGCCCGATCCGTTCCACCCCTGTCTTGTTGAACCGCGACGCATTGGTAAAGAACAGTAAGTCGCCGCGCCGAATATTGTTTTTCGAGACGGCCGTTCCCTGCACGCTCTGCTCACGGCTGGTCATGGCAAGATTGACGTTTGCGCCTATCTTGAATATGTACTGCATGAGCGACGAGCAATCGTAACTTTTGCCGTCGTAGTTTGTATTGCGCACACCGTTGCCCCAGTGATACCGTTGTGCGCCGAACACATACGGCAATCCCAAAAGCTTTTTGCCTTCGTCGATGACGTTCTCCACCGCATCGGAAGCTTTGACAAAGCTTTTCTGCGTCACATACGAAGCCGACACATAGCCGCGCGTATTTTTGTAGTAGATTTCATACCAATTCCCCACTTTACGCACAGGCATCGCCATATCCGATTTGTCGAGCGTGCCCACCGAAGCATATGCGGTACCCGCGCCGCTACGTATATTCAAACTGTTGGCGGTAGAAACCAGCAAATCGTCGGTTTGCGGCACAGGCTCCGGTTCCGGCTCGGGTTCGGGCATCGTGATCGGCGGCTCCGGTTCCGGCTCGGGTTCGGGCATCGTGATCGGCGGCTCCGGCTCCGGCGTTACGGTCGGCGGCGTGCTCGGCGTTTCGGGATCGGGTTCGCTCGGTTCTTCCGGCAAGATCGGCAACGAATCGTCGGGCAGACCGTCGTCGGGCACAAAAACCGTATCGTCCGTATCGGGTAATTGCGGCCCCAACGGTTCCGCGCTTTTCGACGAACAGGCCGTCGTGCTCAGACCGAGCAAAAGGCACAACCCCATCGCAAGAAATTTATTTTTCATAGTATGTACACTCTCCGTAAATTTTTTTACGACGTGAGTATAACATACCGAAAGAGCGCAGGTCAATACCCGCGCCCTTTGGAAATATTTAGCCTCTTTTTCGCCCGACCTTTTCGCAATCGAAAAAGCAGTATACTATTTTGCTTCGACGCCCAATACGGCAAGGAACCGAAGAAATGCCGCTCTGCCCTGCTCGTCCTGCTTAAAGACGGCGGTATTGACGAGAATCTCCTCGCACACGCGGTTGATTTCGTCTTTGATATTGAGCTTGGCTTCCGCGGGGCTGAGTTTCCCGCTGCCTGCTTCCTTGAGAAGCTTTTCGATCATGGCTTTGTGACATACCATATCGGGCGCAAGATTCGCTTCGGAATACTTCACTTCTTTCGTAAGGTATTTCTCGATCTCGGCCGTCTGGCGCGCCAGTCTGCCGGGAAGCACGAACAAGCCCATGGCCTCGATGAGACCGATGCTTTCGCTCTTGATGTTGTGATACTCGGGATGCGCATGGAAAATCCCGTCGGGATAGGTTTTGTCGGTGCGGTTGTTGCGCAGAATGATATCGATAATATACTTATCGTCGGCTTTGCGCACGATGGGCGTGATCGCATTGTGTTGCTCGTCGGTCTTTGCTACGATATCCACGCTTTCGTCGCTGTAGTTCTCCCACGTCGCGTTTACCTTCTGCGCAAACTCAATCAGTTTTGCCCGATTGGAGCAAGAGAGACGCAAAACGGAATTGTACCAATCCACGATGCACATATCGATATACGGATACTCTTTGCTCTTGAGGCGCACGAGCGTTCCCGCTTTGTGCATGGGCATCTGTTTGGCGCCGCCCTGGAAGTGATCATGCGTCAGCACACTGCCGCCGATGCGCGGAAGCGCCGCATTGCAACCGATGAAATAATTGGGCATAAAGTCCACAAAATCGAAAAGTTTCACGATGGTCGCGTCGTCTACTTTCATCGGCACGTGTTCGCTGTTGACGGCGATGCCGTGCTGATTGAAATACGCATACGGCGAAAACTGCCAAAACCACTCTTCGCCCCCTAACGTAAGCGGAACGGTGCGAAGCGTCTGGCGGATCTGTCCGCCGTACGCAAATCCTTCGTTCTCTTTGCAGATGGAGCAAGCGGGATAGCTTTCGTTCTTGGTCTTGAGGGCCTCGGCCGTCGCTTTGTTGTTCTTTTCGGGACGGCAGGTATTGACGGTGATTTCCAGCTTGCCGCGGGTACCTTTCGCTTCCCACTTAAGATTTTCGCTGATCTTGGTAAGCTTGATATAGTCGCTCTTGATACCGTAATCGTACAGCCAGTCAAACGCCTTCGCGGCGCTGCGGTTGTGCAGATCGTTAAACATATCGGTCACTTCGGCGGGGCGCTTGCACACGATATTCATCAGTTTACCCGCAAAATATTCGCGCTTGTCTTCGGTGATAATACCGTTTTCCACCGCATAGCTGACCAGCGGCTCGAGGACGGTATCGGGGCGGTCAAGCGCCTCGATGGCGTCGTAATCCACTTCATACTGCACGTAATCGTGCAACCGAAGCTCGTCCAACAGAAGATTACGCGCCCAAATCACGTCGAGATCGTCGAGAAGCAGATGCGCTTGCGCATAGTACAAAAGACTTTCGACAGAGGGATAAATCAACATTTTTTACTCCTTTGCCCGCGCGTTGTTGCGGGCGTGTTAATTATTCGGGTTTGACCGTATTGATATATTTCTCCACCTGAAAAAACTTCCAAGGCGTTTTTTCAAGCGGCGGAAACACTTTGAAAACCATCGTATTTTTGGTGGTGGGATGCACAAACGTAAGCTGATACGCCCAAAGCGCAAGATTGTATCCTTTCTTCAGCACGTCGCCGCCGTACTTGGCGTCGCCGAACACGGGATTGCCGATATTCGACAGCTGCGCACGGATCTGATGACTGCGGCCGGTATACAGGTGCACGTCTAAAAGCGCAACGGAATCGTTGACTTCCAGCACTTTGTAACCGAGTTCCGCATTTTTCGCGTCGGCCGTGCGCGCAGGCACCACGCGCACCATATTTTCTTTTTCGTCTTTTATTAACCAGTTTTTCAGATGCGCTCTGCGATCGAGCGGGGCGCCCACCGTAACGGCCAAATACTTTTTGTCAAAGTCGCCCTCTTCGATTTGCTTACACAATCTTTCGGCCGCTTTGCTGTTGCGGGCAAACACCATCACGCCGCCGGTGGGACGGTCGAGGCGATGCACCATACCGATAAACGCATTGCCGGGCTTATTGTATTTGACCTTGATATACTCTTTGATAATCGAAAGAAAATCCGTATCGCCGCTGGAATCGGCCTGCGTCGGTACGTTTTGCGGTTTGACCGCTACGACAATCTGATTGTCTTCGTAGAGAATGATGGGTTCGTTTTCCATAATCGTTCCTTTTGTACGCATACGCGCCCGTGCCGCAACGGAGAATTACACCGCTACGCCTGCCACAGTGCGGAATTTCCGCACGGCAACAATATGTCTTTTTCCGCCGTGGGCAGGTTGAGTTCGTAACCGTCGGTAGTTCCTTTCGGCAAGGTCAGCGTGAGAATATTCTGCATCACGCGAGCGGATAATCCGGTGGTGTAACTGTTAATAAGGCAAAACAGCGGATCGTCGCCCAGCACGCGGGAAGTAAGCGTCATAAGATCGTAAATGCTGTCTTCGAGTTTCCACATTTCACCGCCGGGGCCGCGGCCGTAAGAAGGCGGATCCATGATCACGGCGTCGTAGGTTTTGCCGCGCTTAAGTTCTCTCGCCACAAACTTGGCACAGTCGTCCACGATATAACGCACGCGGTCTTGCGCAATGTGCGACAGCGCGCAGTTTTGCTTTGCCCTGTCCACCATGCCGCGCGCCGCATCCACATGCGTGACGAACGCGCCCGCTTTGGCGCATGCAACCGTCGCGCCGCCGGTGTAGGCAAACAGATTGAGCACGCGGATTTCCCGTCCTGCATTTGCGATCATGGCGCGCATACGCTCCCAATTGACCGCCTGCTCGGGAAAAAGTCCCGTATGCTTAAAGCCCATAGGCTTGATGGCAAAAGTCAGATCGCCGTACGAAACGTTCCACTCTTCGGGATAGGCGCGGAATTTTTCCCAATACCCGCCGCCGGTAGAAGAACGCATATAGCGAGCGTGCAATCCCTTGTACGACGCCAAATCGAACTGCGGCTTCCAAATCACCTGCGGGTCGGGTCGGAGCAACAGTATTTCGCCCCACCGCTCCAGCTTCTCGCCGCCGCCGGTGGCAAGCACTTCGTAATCGCGCCAGGAATTCGCCGTCATACTTTCCGAATGCCGATACGGGCGATTTTTCCGTTGATCTCGGTTTCTTCTCCCCCGTCGGCATACGTGAGCGCGTCGCACAGCACAGCCGCGCGAATGTCGTTCTCGTAGAATTTTACCGCGTCCGTAAGTTCCCGCTCGCCCGCAAAAGCGACGGTAATGTGATCGGTCACTTCGAATCCCGCGTCTTTGCGCATCGTCTGGATACGGCTTACAATCTCACGCATATATCCTTCGCGGATGAGTTCGGGCGAAAGCGACGTATCGAGCACGCAAGTCACGCGCTCTCCGCTCTCGGCGGCGAATCCTTCGCGGCTCACTACCTTTGTGAGCAAATCGTCGGCGGTAAGCGACACGGTTTGTCCGTCCAATACGAATTCGTACGTCTTGCCGTTGGCGGTGCCTTTGACAATCTCTTCGCCGTGTGCGGCAAGCCAATCGCGGATTTTACCCAGCAGTTTGCCGTATTTCGGCCCCAGCGTGCGCAGTTGCGGTTTGACTTCGTAGGCGATATATTCCGCCGCTCCGTCGATGATCTCCACCGTGTGCACGTTGAGTTCGTCGGCTATCACCGCTTTCATTTCGTCGTCCAAAAGCCGTGCGCCGACGCCGGCAAGCAGTAGTCTGCCCAGCGGCTGACGGTTCTTGATGGAGCTGGCGTTGCGCGCACTGCGGCCGAGCGTGGCCGCCTCCAGCACTACCGCCATATTCTGCTCGAGTTTCGTATCGATATATTTTTTGTCGCACTTGGGGAACGCGCAAAGATGTACCGACGCGGGGGCTTTGTCGTCTACGCTGCGCACGATATTTTGGTAGATACTTTCCGTCATAAACGGCGTAAAAGGCGCGGCTACGCGGCAGAGCGTTTCAAGCACGGTATACAGCGTCATGTACGCCGCCTTTTTGTCCTCCGTCATCTCCTTGCCCCAATAGCGCTCGCGGCAACGGCGCACGTACCAGTTGCTCAGGCTGTCGGTAAAGTCCCCGATGGCACGCGCCGATTCGGTGATTTTGTAATCGCGCAAACCGTCGTCCACCGTTTTGACAAGCGTATTGAGCGCGCTGAGTATCCAGCGGTCCATTACCGAAAGCTTGCAATCGCGCAATTTGTATTTCGTGGGATCGAACCCGTCGATTTCGGCATACAGCACGTAAAAGCAATAGGTATTCCACAGCGTGCCGAGAAATTTGCGTTGCGCCTCGCTCACCGCCTCGGGATAAAACCGACTGGGCAGGTACGGCGCGCTTGCCGTATAGAAGTACCAACGCACCGCGTCGGCTCCCTGGTTGTCGAGCACCGCAAACGGATCCACCACGTTGCCTTTGTGCTTGCTCATCTTCAGGCCGTTTTTGTCGCAAACATGCCCCAAAACGATACAGTTCTTAAAGGGCGCTTTGTCAAACAAAAGCGTGGAAATCGCCAGCAAAGTATAAAACCATCCGCGCGTCTGATCCACCGCTTCGCTGATAAAAT
>CAMUPJ010000118.1 GCA_947090725.1 uncultured Clostridia bacterium | reverse complement strand
GGCGGCCGAATTTGGGGTGTACGGTAAAATCGCCTTCGAGCTGTACGTACTCTCCTTCGGAGACGGGCGGAAAAGTTCCCACCACCGTCAGAGGTTCGCCCTCGCAGTCCAATACGGCAATGGTATAGCCGTTTTCCTCATTGCGGAAACGGATGTCTTCTATCGACCCGCGTACGATCATTTCGCGGCGAGTTCGGAAAGATATGCGCGAATCTTATCGGCTTTGTCGGTGCGCTCCCACGTCATATCCGATTTGCCGAAATGTCCGCCGATGGTGGTCTTGCGGTAAATCGGCTTGCGCAACTCGAGATTTTCTATGATGCTCGAGGGACGGAAATCAAACAGTTTGCCGATAATCTCCAACAGGTCTTCTTCGGCATAAACGCTTGTGCCGAACGTATTGATGGAAATGCTTACGGGGCGCGCCTTGCCGATGGCGTAGGCAACCTGCAATTCCATCTTTTCCGCGGCGCCCGCCGCCACCATATTTTTGCACACGTAACGTGCATAATAGCAAGCGCTTCTGTCTACCTTTGTGGGGTCTTTGCCGGAGAACGCGCCGCCGCCGTGCGGACACATGCCGCCGTACGTATCCACGATAATCTTGCGTCCCGTAACGCCGCTGTCCCCCGCAGGGCCGCCGATGACGAACCGTCCGGTGGGATTGACGAAATATTTGGTCTTGTCGCAAAGATACTTGCCGCCGATGACCGGCTTAATGATTTTTTCGATGATATCGTCTTCCAATTGCTCGTGCGCAACGGAAGGGTCGTGTTGGGTGGAAAGCACTACCGTGTCCACGTAGACCGGCTTGCCTGCATCGTACGCCACGGTAACCTGCGCCTTGCCGTCGGGTCGCAAATACGGCAAAAGCCCCTCTCGGCGCGCCGTGCTGAGTGCTCCCGTAAGCTTATGCGCCAACATAATGGGTAGCGGCATCAGTTCTTCCGTCTCGTTGGTGGCGTAGCCGAACATCATCCCTTGGTCTCCCGCGCCGATGGCGTCGGCGGGATCGCTGCTCGCTCTGCGCTTTTCCAGCGCCTCGGTGACGCCCTGCGAAATATCGCTGCTCTGCTCGTTGATGCTCGTGACTACCGCGCACGTCTTGCTGTCGAAGCCGAAATCGGCATTGTTGTAGCCGATCTCCGCCACGGTAGAACGCACGATCTGCGGAATATCAATATACCCCTCGGTGGTGAACTCTCCGAGCACCATCACAAGTCCCGTGGTACAGCAAACTTCGCACGCTATGCGGCTATACGGATCTTGCTCGAGCGCTTTGTCGAGAATGGTGTCGGCAATCAGGTCGCATACCTTGTCGGGATGCCCTTCGGTGACGCTTTCGGAGGTGAAAAGTTTATACTTGCTAACCATATGTAAATCTCCCTATACCGTATATCATACCACTTTCGGCACGCAATAGTCAAGTGCCGAGGACACGTTTTCGGCGAGGGCGGATTTTCATTTTCGGGACGGATTGCATTCCGGGCATATTGCGGACAAGCCGCACATATAGATAAATTGCCATGAATTACGAAACGATTCTTTCCTATTGTATCGGTGCGCTCATCGTCGTGTTTTGCGGGTGGCTGTTTTCCCTCAGAACAAAGGGACTCTTGCGCCTGCTCTTCAACACGGCGGCAGGCGCGTTCTTGCTGGTGGCGCTCTCCTTCTTCACGCCGCTGTCGCTCCCCCTCAATCCGCTTACGGCGCTCACGGTGGGGATTCTCGGCCTTCCCGGGGCGGCGCTTGTCGTAGTCATCGTTTGCTTTTTATAAAGTTTTCTCCGTCACAAAAATCCCCGCATGGATATGCGGGGATTTTTTTGTAATGGTTACCGATTCGTTATCGGATTATGCGTTCGCGTCGGGTGCGCTTGCCCATTGTATATCCGGCACCACCGCGGAAAGCAGTTCGCCGTAAGGATACACGATGCTTGCTTGCGCACTGCCCGTGAACAAACCAAGCGTTCCTATGCACTTGTCAACGTGTACGCCGGTCGTATTTTCGGGATATCTCATGTCGGCTACAACGTTGCCGGCATTGCCGCCCGATATGACGAGTTTGGAAGTCGTGGTGCTCCAAACGAATCCTACCATACCGCCGAGATTCGTATTATACTGGTTGAAGTTTCCGCCGGAACCCGGATAAACGTACGCTTCCTTTCTGACCATACTGACCGTTCCGTAATTGAAGCTGTCCAGAACCGTAGCGTTAAAGTTACCGGAAACCCAACCGATCACGCCGAACAGTCCGCCTGCCGAAAGCGAAGTACCCTTATCGCTGCCGTCCACCACAGCGGCGGTAACGGCGCCGTAATTCATGCAACCGCGCACCGTGTAGAGGCCTTGTACAAAGCGTTCTCCCTCAATACCGCCGGCGCTCATGCTACCTTGGATCTCGCCGTAGTTGGTGCAATCAGTGATAACGGTAGAGCCGTTGGCGGGATTCGTTCCGTTCCCCGCAAAACCCACGATACCGCCGGCATACTGTCCGATAAGGTTTCCGTAGTTCGCACAGCCGTCAACGGTTGCCGAACCGTAGTATCCCATGTTACCGATGATGCCCGCTTTTTTGTCGTTGCCTACCACGCCGATGCTGAGATAGTTGGTGCTGTCCTTAATGCTGAGCGTACCGTAATATTTGTGGTCTTTGGTAAATACGGGGCCATTCGCAGGGTTGCTATTAGAGCTGTTGCTGACAAAATTGCCTTCTTCGTCCACAACCTGCCACTTGCCGTCGCCGTATTTGCCGCCGTAGAATCTGCCTACCAAACCACCGGCACTTTTCGCGCCCGATACGACGCCGGTGCAACCCTTGTAGCCCACGCGGCAATTCTCCACGGTAAGGTTGTACTGCGCAAAGCCTACAAGTGCGCCTACGCTATCGCCCACGCAGTACACTTTGCCGCCGTTGCCGTCGTCGTATTCTTTCTGCACAACTTCGATTTTCACGTTCTCTATATTGAGATTCTTAATGGTCGCATCGTACGCCGAACCGAACAAACCGAAAGAGAACTCATAGTATTTCGCGTTATTCGCCGTATCCTCTTTGCCATTACTTATTTTCTCCTTTTTTCAAAAGCTTTTCCTGACGGATTTTTTCTTTCTCTTTTTTTACGGTAATTTTTTCGCGCCTCGTACCCCGCGCCCTTCGCGTCGATGACGTTGTGTTCTATCGCCAGATCGCAAAGCGCAAGCGCCTCGTCGAAGCGTTTCTGCGCACAGCACATCACCACCAACTTCTTGAGCGGCGGCAACGGCTTATCGCGAAGTCCCTCTTTATGCAGGTAATACTGCACGTCGTCGCGGCAAAGTTTCTCACATTTGCCGAGGGTGTCTTCCTCCTTGCGCCGAGCATAGTATGCCGCAATCATCTTGCGAAGTATCCTCGAATACTCTTTATCGTCCTTGACGTACGCCAAACGCTTCGCATACAGCATCTCGGTGACGGCAATCGGCATATGCTTCGCATACTTGGAACAAGAACGGAAATAGTCGGCAACAAACGCCTGCTCGCTCTCGTAGGTCTCTACGGGCTTTACCCGCGTTTTCAGTGCTTCGGCGTTCTCGAGTACCACGCGGGAGAACGCCTCCGAATCCTTCCCGTCCATTGCCGCGAGATAGCTCTCGATAAACACGGGATATGCCTGCTCTTCCGCAGGTGCCACGGGCACATTTTCGGGCACGGGTACAGGTACGGCAGTTGCCGCAACTTCTTCGTCCTCTGCATTCGCTTCGGGTGCCGCGGCCACGGTTTCTTCTTCCGCAGCCGATTCTACGATTTCTTTTCTTCCTTTTCTTTTTCCGCCTCTTCCACAGTCTCTTGCTTTATATCACCCCCCGCGCCCTTGTCAAGTAAAGTAGCTTGACATTTTCAACATTTTGTGGATTTTTTTGGTTTTTCGGATAATTCCAGGGGTGGCGGAAACCGTCCGGCCTTTTTTCATTACGAGCAAACGGCAATCCTTTACACTAGTCCCTACGCCCTCCTACCGCATGGGATTGCTGCGTCGGGGCAAACCCCTGCTCGCAATGACAAGATACGCCCCGCGGCGATTGGGTGGGCAAATCCATTGACATTCTTTGCCTTTTGCCGTATAATCGGATAGTATAGTATTTCCCGAGAAAAGGAGCAACGGCTATGGCAAAGGCAACCGAATTTGTAAAAGAAATCGCAGACATACACGAGGATTTTCCGCAGTGGTACACCGACGTAGTGCGCAAAACGCAACTTGTGGACTACGGCCCCGTAAAGGGCACGATGGTCATGCGTCCGTACGGCTATGCGGTATGGGAAAATATTCAGAAAGAACTGGACGCCCGCATCAAAGCCACGGGACACGAAAACGTATATCTCCCGCTCCTCATTCCCTACAGTTTTCTCATGCGGGAAGCGGAGCATGTGGAAGGGTTTGCGCCGGAGGTGGCGCTTGTAACCCACGTCGGCGAAAACGAACTGCCCGAAAAGCTGGTCGTCCGTCCCACGAGCGAAACGGTCTTTTGCGATATGTTTTCCAAATGGGTGCAGTCCTACCGTGATCTGCCGATGCTCGTCAATCAATGGGCCAACGTGATCCGTTGGGAAAAAACCACCCGCCCTTTCTTACGCACCAGCGAATTCCTGTGGCAGGAAGGCCACACGTTGCACGAAAGCCGCGAAGAAGCGGAAGAAGAAACCATCAAAATGCTGCGGGTGTACGAGGAGTTTGCCAAAAACGTATTGGCGATCCCCATGCTGACGGGACGCAAGAGCGAAAAAGAAAAATTTGCGGGCGCGCAGGCCACCTATTCCATCGAAGCCATGATGCTGGACGGCAAAAGCCTGCAAGCGGGTACTACGCATTATTTGGCGCAGAACTTCTCCGAACCGTTTAATATCCGCTTCCTCGACAAAGACGGTACCCTCAAATACCCGTATCAGACGAGTTGGGGCGTTTCCACGCGACTCATCGGCGCGGTCATTATGGCGCACGGAGACGAACGCGGTCTCAAGCTGCCTCCCTTCGTCGCCCCCATTCAGATTGCCTTGATCCCCGTGGCCATGCACAAACCGGGCGTACTCGAAAAAGCCGAAGAACTGTGCGCCGCGCTCAAAGCGGCGGGACTGCGCGTCAAGCTGGACGCTACCGACAACAGCCCCGGCTGGAAATACAACGAATACGAAATGAAGGGCGTTCCCGTTCGCCTCGAACTCGGTCCCCGCGATATCGAAAACGGCGTAGTCACCGTAGCGCGCAGAGACAAGGCGGGCGAGAAATTCACCCTCCCGCTCGAAGGCCTTGCCGATTCGCTCGGCACGCTTTTGCGGGAAATTCACGAAAACATGTACGCTATTGCGCTTGCCTTCCGCGACAGTCATATCCGTACCGTACACACCATGGACGAACTCGGGCAAGCGGTGCAAAGCAATAACTTCGCCCTTTCCATGTGGTGCGGCGACCGCGCTTGTGAAGACAAGATCAAAGAAACCTACCAAGCCACCAGCCGCAATATGCCGTTCGACCAATCCCCCGTGGGCGACACTTGCGTGTGTTGCGGCAAAAAGGCCAAACACAAAATCTACTGGGGACGCGCATATTAAAATACAAATAGATACCGAATTGCGAAACCGCCGTTGTAAACGACGGTTTTTTTATTTGTACAGGCATGTTTTCAAACAGTAAAAATTCGCAAGATTGCTTCGCGCGCAATGACATAAAAGCACCTGCGAGAAAGCGCAATTCCCATAGGGATTAAAAAACAAAAATTTTATAAGAGTTGCA
>CAMUPJ010000117.1 GCA_947090725.1 uncultured Clostridia bacterium | reverse complement strand
GGTTATCTTCTTCGTTTATGATTCGTAATTGAATTCCGAATACTCCGCTTCGCTCCGTGGCGGTCGCGCTTCGCGCTCGGCTGAACAGCCCGCTCACCGACTGCACCACAGTAGCATATGAAATTGTACTTTGCTAGGTTATCTTCTTCGTTTATGATTCGTAATTGAATTCCGAATACTCCGCTTCGCTCACGTACTCGCCTACGGCTCGTGGCGTTCGCTCGCAAGCTCGCTCGGCTGAGGGCGGTCGCACCACAGTAGCCGGGCCATATTGCTTACTTTGCACAACACAGCTTTCTTATTATACTTGATATACGGAAAAATAGCAAGGATTTTTTTTCGCTTTTTGAAAAAAGCTTGGTAAAAACTTTTGCGAGGGGAATTTTTTCGCTCGGAAAACAAAACCCCGCATGCCCGACAAGCCGAAACGCCTTAACTGAGCATGCGTACCGGCAAAATCAGATACATGAAATCCTCAAGGCCGCCGGAGGGCACCACCACGCAAGGACTGACGGAATTGATGAATTTAATCACGATATTGTCGCAATCGATATAGCGCAACAATTCGGTAAAATACCGTGCGTTGAATGCAATGGCGATATCCAAACCGTTGAGTTTGACGGGAATCTTTTCGGTAATATTGCCGATGTCGCTATTGGACGAAAGCTGCATGATCCCTTCTTTCACGTCAAACCGCACAAGATTGTTTTTGTCGGAACGGGCAAGCAGAATCGCGCGCTCGATACCCGCCTCGAACTGATCCTTGGGAACGGTGACGGTGCTCTCGAAAGCGCCGGGGATAATCTGCTTGTAGTTGATATAATCGCCGTCCAGCAAACGGGTGGTAATGCGCGTATGCCCAAGATCCACCAGCATGTAATTGCGTTGTATGCGGACTTCCACAAGGTCTTCGTTGTCTTCCAACAGTTTCGCGATTTCCACAAGGCAACGGGCGGGCACCACTGCGCTCATCATCGCCGTCGTGTGTTCGATCTGCTTTATACAGCGCGCCAACCGATATCCGTCAAGCGCCACACCGGTAACGGTCTGATCGCTTACTTCCAGCAATACGCCTTTGAGCATGGGACGCGCGTCGTCCATACTGACCGAAAATGCGATTTTGTTGACCAGATCGCGGAAATCTTTTTTGGCGATGGCAAAATTCTGTGCTTCTCCCAGCTCCTTGATTTGCGGATACTCGGCGGGATTCATGCACTGCAACATGCCTTCGCTGTCGGTATATTTGATCTTGAGGCGATTGGCGTCGTCAAGACTGAGTTCGATGCGGTCAAACGTGAGCTTTTTGACAAACTCGGAAAAGAACCGCCCGGGTACGACCGTTTCGCCTTCGATGAGTACGTCGGCGACGATACATTTCTCGATCGCCAACTCAAGGTCGGTTGCGGTAAGCGTCAGACTGCCGTCCGCCGCCTTGAGCTTGATCCCTTCCAAAATTACGTTGGGGGTGCGGGCAGATGCCGCTTTGTAAACCTTGCCGACTGCGTCGGCCAAATCCGCTCCGTTACAAATCAATTTCATACTCTTCTTCTCCGCAATCGTATTTCCCGTATATTATAACGCAAAAGAACGCGCCCCGTCAATTAAATTCGCCCGTGTGCGCAAAAATCCGATTTGCCGTCAAAACAAAAACAGACAGGTTGCCACAAGTGTAGCGACAATTCCCGTCCACACGAACGCATGGATTTTTTCTCCGAAAAAGATGCGCCCGAACAGGGCGGACAGAATCACCGTGCCGCCGGTAATCACGGGAAACAACAGTACCGCAGGCAAATTCCGCGCACCCAATAATTGCGTGCAATTTCCCACGGAACTGCAAAGGGCATATCCCAGCATTCCCAAAACGGCAAGGCCGTAGCGCGGCCGCGGACTTTCTTGCGTCGCGGCAAGCTCCGGCACCGCGCAAGAGGGTACGCCCCGCTTTTTACGCAATAAATATGCGGGGACGCACAGCACCCCGCCGAGAAGAGTCATACAGACAAATACGGAAATCATGAAATCGAATGTGGGGACTGCATGCACACTGACCTGGTGCGCCTTGGATACGATACTCCCCGCTCCGTTCAGAAAAAAAGCAAGAACGCACAGCAAATAAAAAAGCCATGTGTTCTTTTCCCGTTTCCGCTCCAAACAAGGCAAAATGAGCGCGCCCACCATCAGCACCAACGCAATCCACCGCCAAACGCCCACGCGTTCCCGCAGAAAGATCGCGCCGTACAAGAAAGGCAACAGCATACCGCCCAACATGATAAACAACGTGAATACGGCCACTTTACCGCCCGACATCGCCAATATTCCCACGTACACCGACGCAGCCAGACAAACCGAAAATACTGCGGCCATTGCAGCGGAAAACGGCGTCACCGTCCAACGGAATTTGTTCAGACAAAGAAAAAGAAAAGCGGAAACCGCCCCGACGCCGGTACAAAACAGGCAAGTGGCGAAAAACGTTACGCCGGCATACTTCTGATAGATTTTGGTTACGACAAACTGGAATCCGAAACAGACCACCGCTATGACAAGAAACACATAACTCATGCAAGCGTCCTAAAACTCCGTCTTGACCAAAGCATACGACGCACGGAACCACGGGCTTTCCCCGTTCTGCCACGTGCCGCACAAGTCGAAATGTTCCGGTCCTACCGCTTCGGGTTCGTCGCAAGGCGCGAAATGATGCGGCCCCATCAGATTACGTAAAGACGTTGTCAGCGTGACGCGCACCGTGTTCTTGCCTTCCCGCACCATATCGGAAACATCGACCGCGTTGTCAAACAACAACGTGCGCCTTTTACCTCCTATCTCGACTTCCGCCGTTTGCCACCGCCCGCCGATCTCCAGCAAACATCCGCCCGCAGGACAGTCGATCTCGCTTTCGAGCGTCAGCGACCCCGCAAACGTGGCATAGCCGTCGCGCGTGAGATCGCGCACTTGCCGGGCGGGAGCGTCCAGCACAAAACCGTCGCACAAGACGGTACATTCCGTCTGCCCGCGCCGAGGGTTGACGGGATACACGCCGAAATCTCCCACCAAATATACGCTCTCGAGCGCCGTATTGTATACCATACAGTTGCGTAAGCTTTCCGTCACGCCTTCCCCGAACAACGCATAATATACGCTCTCGTCCTGGTAATAATCGACGGTAATGACAATCTCGTTCTCTCCCGCTTTCACATGCGGGGCAATATCGTAAATCCGCACTTGTTCTTCATGCTCGAGCGTTCCGACGTGCTCGACCGTCGTGCCGTTGATGCGCACCGATTTTGTGCGCATATCTTCGGCATACAAACGAATGTTTTCGGGAACCGTTTTTGCTGTAAACGCATACTTAAGTTGCAATTCGCCGGCGCACCTGCGTTCGAGCAATCGGGAAAACGTTTGAATCAGCGGTTGGCTTTCGCCGAACGCTTCCCCCTCGAGCGCGACGCGGGCGCTATCGAGCATCAACGTATTGCAAGTTGCCGATACCACACGTTGCGCACCCGCCAAACGAACGATCGGCTTTTGCGGCACAGGCGTCGCCTTCTCCGCACAGGGGAAAAGTATCGCGCTCTGTCCGGGACGCAAAGTGCGCGTAAGCGGCATAGGCTCGGAAAGAGTTACCGATTCCAAACACAGCTCCCGCACGCTCTTCGCGTCTCCCGCCGTCAGCGTACAGTGTTGTGTTTCTCCGGTGGGATTGATCAAAAATATAAATTCCCCTTCGTCGCAAACACGCATAGACGAGCGAAGCGCGGCATTGTCCGCCGAATACGGTTGCGCCGCTTTGATCTCCGCGAGCGTACAGCAAGAAGCGAGATCGGTATACGTATGCTTTTTCCCCTCCAGATAGGCGGGCATAGCGCCGAGTAGCAAAAGTTTGCCGCCCGCCGCAACAAATTCCGCAAGCAATGCGTGCGTCGTCTCGGTCATGGTTTTCATTGACGGCAACACGACGTAACGGTATTTGCATTTGCCGCACACAAGACAACCGTCCTCTACGCTTCCCATTTCGGCCAACACGACTTCGTCCACGTAATGATGCGGAATATGTTCGCTCGCCAACATTTCGGTTTCTTTGCGGAAGCTTTCTTCCAACGAAGCGATTCCGAAATCTTCTTTGTCCCGTCGGTAATCGAGATACGCCGCGGTAATCGGATGCAAAACGCACACGTTCACCACCTCTTCGCTGTGACCGATGAGCGCGCCGAGGCGGGTATAATATGTATTGAACGCGTGAAAATGCTTGGCAATCCACGGATTGAGCGGCGTATAGTGTTGCGGGTAGTCGCGTTTGCGCTGCCCGTATTCGCTCGACGGCAATAAATGGTGACAAAGCAAATTCACGCCGCCTAAGTACTGATAATCGAGAATTTTTTTGAGTTCGCGCGGCGTCACGTCCCACCCGCAACAACCGAACGATTCGGTCAGCACGCGGTTCCTGCCCGTTTGTGCCGCCACACTGCCCACCTGCTTTACCGCAAGCTCTCCCGGCAAACCGCGTCCCAGCCAATCGATGCCGGGAATATGCTCGTACATATAGTACGGCATCACGCCGGCGCAACACATCATCTGCATCCCCAGCGTGCTTTCTTCCACATAGTGACCGGTAAGCGCCATTCCGTTCTCTTCGCAGAAATCGTATATCTTACGGGAAAAGTTACGGAGAAAAAGCGCCCGCATCCCCGTCCAATACTTAAAACGGAAATCTTCGTATCCCTCTTTTTCGGCAAACAGCAATCCGAGACCGTCCAGAATATCCTGTCCGTATACTTCCCGAAAATAGGCGGCAATCATCGGCGTATACGGCGTATC
Source organism: uncultured Clostridia bacterium (assembly GCA_947090725.1). GTDB lineage: Bacteria > Bacillota > Clostridia > Christensenellales > Pumilibacteraceae > Pumilibacter. The sequence continues at coordinate 1,031 of CAMUPJ010000117.1, read as the reverse complement.
CCAACGGAAATATTGCGGTTCGTCGGTAAAAAATCCCTTGAGCTTTGCCGAAAACTCCCTGCCGTAACGCGCTTTGTACGCGCGGTGCGTCAGGTCGAGAAATTTCTCCGTCACTTCGGGATTGAGAACGTCTACCGTAGAGACGGAAACATGCCGATATACGTTGAGGTACCGCGCCCCGTTCTCCCGCGCCGTCGCCCGCAAAAGCGCCGTCGGCGTGATCTTATAGCTGACGAAAGCATCGGCATCGAAATCACCCGTCGCAAAAGTAAGCGATTGGTCGCGGTTGCTTTCCTCCTCCAACAGTTTGCCGCCGACAAACCCGCTCGGCCATCCGTTTTCGTCGTACATATATGCGTCCATGTCGAGTGCGGCCGCTTTGTCGCAACAAGCGTCGCAACACTCCATCCATTCCCGACCGAGATATTCGGTCAGCAATCCGCCCCGCGCATGCATAAAAAAGCCGCCGATGCCGTTTTCGTGCATCCATTCGATCTGACGAAGCAATCGGTTTTTGTCCAGTCGGTCGTTCCAGCTCCAGAACGGAACGGGACGGAAAGGGCGCAGATACGCGGGCGAATTCAATTTCTCGGTTAATTTCTCGGGAGAACGCATTACAGATGATTCCTTTGATAGCTATCGCACCCATTGTATCATGCGCCGACAATTTGCGCAAGGAAATTCGGAGGATTTTCCGTAACGGATTTTTTTACTTTCCGTGCCGGACGGCACGATAAGCAAAACACAAAACAAGCGAACTCGCTCCCTGCAAGTTCGCTTGTTTCTTTGTCGGATTATACGGCGAGCAGATCGGAAAATGCGCCGATTTTGATTTTTGCATCGGGGCAATCCGCCGCACTGCCGATGCCTATCGAGGTGAATCCTCCGCCGTTTGCCGCGGCAATCCCCGCTTCGGCATCTTCCACCACATAGCAATCGGAAGGACGCAGTTCCAGGTACGCCGCCGCACACAAAAACACTTCGGGGTCGGGTTTGCTCTTACGAATATTATTGCCGTCCGACACCGCATC
>CAMUPJ010000116.1 GCA_947090725.1 uncultured Clostridia bacterium | reverse complement strand
CGCATGTGGTCACGTTCGGCAGCGACGCCATCGATCTGACGAAGAAAGAATTCGACCTTCTTGTCTATCTGCTTTCCAACCGCAACGTGGTGATTTCGCGCGAGCAAGCGCTCGACGCGGTGTGGGGATTCGATTTTTACGGCAACACCAACGTGGTAGACGTATATATTCGGTATTTGCGTAGCAAAATAGACGACGCATACGGTTGCCAGATTATACAGACGGTGCGCGGCTCCGGGTACGTGATCCGCGACTGAAAGCATAGCGCTACGGTATGAAAGAAAAGAACAACAAGACGATGCACACGGAAGAGTCCGATGCGGTGACAAAACAGAACGCGTCGGTGTTTCCCGTAAGCGTCGACGACGATCGGTCGGACGTGGAGCGCACGCTGAGCGATATCAAGCAGGAAAAACTGGCCGAAAGCGGCGTGCCCGCAAAGAAGCGAAATCCTGCGCTCACCGCTTTGATGATTGTCTTTTTTCCCGTTACGGGTATTGTGTTTGCGGTGCGCAAACTGTTCCGCAAAATCAATTTGCCGCTGACCGCCAAAATGACGCTTATATATTCCGTGATTTTCCTGTTGGTGCTGACGGCTTTCACCGTGTTTTTTATCGAAAGTCTGCGAAAAGAATCGACGGAAAGCATGCGCGGATATATGCGGGTGCTGATGATTACTTCCGCCGTGCTGGTGGTGGTGGTGAGCGCGTTGTACGCCGCCATGGTGTGGGTCACCGGTCAGTTTATGTTGCGACCCATTCGCAGTATCACCGAAAAGATCGACGAAGTGACCGACGACAATCTGTCGGCGCGTCTCGATCAGGTGGACAGTCAGGATGAGTTGATGGAGTTGACCAACCGCATCAATGGTATGTTGGAAAATCTCGAGCAATCGTTTGTGCGGCAACAGAATTTCGTTGCCGATGCCAGTCATGAGCTAAAGACGCCCATTTCCGTGATACAGGGATATTCCCATATGCTGACGCGTTGGGGGAAAAGCGATCCCAAGGTGCTGGAAGAGGGAATCGAGGCGATTGCCCGCGAAAGCGAGAATATGAAAAAACTCGTGGAGCAACTGCTGCTGTTGGCGCGACTGGGGAATTTCTCCATGAACGTGACCCGTTTCAATCTGGTGGAGGTAATCGCCGAGATTGCCGAAAGCTATAAGATGGTGGATTTCTCGCACGCAATCGGTTTTGTGCGCAAAGAAGACGCCATCACGGTGGAAACGGATAAAAACCTTTTGACCGAGAGTGTGCGCGCGCTCGTGGACAACGCCATCAAGTATACGCCGAGCGGCGGGCGGATTACCATCGGGTGCCAGATGATCGAAGAGCATGCCGAGATCAGCGTGACTGATACGGGGATCGGCATCAAACCGGAAGATCTGTCGCATATATTCGAGCGGTTTTACCGTTGCGATAAAGCGCGCGGCCGCGAGAGCGGTTCCAGCGGTCTGGGACTTTCGATTGCCAAAAGCATTATCGAAACGATGGGCGGACACATCGACGTGACCAGCGACGTGGGGTTGGGCACGACATTCGTTATCAAGCTTTACTGACGGGGTACAAATATGGAAGACACTATTTCGCAGGAACGGCGCAATGCGCTCGAACAAATGGAAAGTACGCCCAATATGCAACGGCGTTTGGTGATATTTGCCGACTACGGATTGGACGACGCGTGTGCTACGCTGTATCTTCTTGAGCACCGCGAGCAGTTCGATCATATCGACATTTTGCCGGTGGGCGGCAACGTGCATGCGGTGGAAGCGCTTTCCAATATCCGTAAGCTTTTGTGCGCCGCCCGCGACAGCGGAACGGATCTGCGCGGCGTGCGCATCATCGATTCCACCGATCAATACCAACGCTACTGTCATCTGCCCGGCATTCACGGAGAAGACGGAATGGGGGATTTGCTTCCGTCGGTAAAGTCTTCTCCCGTGCCGCAGGTGCCGTACGCGGATTGGACGGGGGAGATAGAAGAAGGATACAGGATCTTGTCGCTCGGTCCGTGCACGATGGTGCGTCGCGCGTTGGGCGACGTGAAAAATCTTCCCGGCGGTCGTATTTTGATTATGGGCGGGTGCATTCACGAAGAACCCAATTACAACGGACGTGAGTTCAACGACGGCGTCGACCATTTCGCTTTTAATTGGACGGTTCGCCGTCCGCATGCGGCGGTTACGCTCGATACCTGCCGCGTGCCGGCATTTAATCTGGCAGGCGCGCGCAAGACGGGCGGGAAACTTTTGGATACGTTTGTCAACCGCTCTGTAGAGTTGGCGCAGGCGCGGCATCCCGAGAAGTGCTATATTTACGATTATATCGCCGCATTGGCGCTTGTGCACCCCGAGCTGTTTGAAGATTGCCCGACCTATCTGCCGGAAATCTTGCGCGATATGCATGTGCTCATGCTCAAAAAAGAATACAGCGACCGTAGAGATTTGCTCTGAGCGGCCGCATCGATAGGAAATACGGAAAACCATGGCAAAATCAAAAGAACAAAAGAAAAGTTTCCGCGCGGCGCATCCCGCGTTTTGCGAAATCGTGCGCTTTCTGCTGGTAGGCGGCGTCGCGACGCTGGTGGATATGTCGGTGATGGGGCTTGTGCTGTATGCCTTCGCGCCGACGCTGTATCCCGCATTTTACAACGTGTGGATAGGCGGCGGGGATCCTGCGACAATCGCGACCGTTGTGGGGACGGGCAGCGGCTTTATCTCCGGGCTTCTCGTCAACTACGTTTTTTCGGTACTGTTTGTATTCGATCATAAAGGGAAAAGTAAATCGGTGGGAGGCTTTTTGTTGTTTGCACTCCTTTCCGCCGTGGGATTATGCATTCACTTGGTGGGCATGTACGTGGGGTACAATCTGCTCGGCATCAACGAATGGATTGTCAAGATCGTACTCACGTTTGTCGTGCTGATCTATAATTACCTTTCCAAACGCTTCTTGCTGTTCCGTGCGCCCGACGCGCAATCGGCGGATGCGGCGGAAGAAGCGGAACAAAGACAAGTCAACATACAAAGGTTTTCCGAGGGAGCGCATATGAAAATCAGTATCGTCGTGCCTTGCTACAACGAAGAGGCATGTGTGGAAAAATATTACGAAGCGATGCAAAAAGTGCGGGACAAGCTTGCCTATGACTTCGAGTATGTCTTTGTGGACGACGGAAGCCGCGACAGGACGCTCTCGATTATCCGCAGGTTGGCGGCAAACGATCCGGCGGTGCGGTATGTTTCTTTTTCCCGCAACTTCGGAAAGGAGGCCGCGATTTTGGCGGGCTTGCGCGCGGCCAAAGGGGATCTTGTGGGACTCATGGACGTGGATTTGCAGGATCCGCCGGAAATGCTTCTCGATATGATGGACGGCATTGTGCGGGAAGGGTACGACTGCGTTTCCTGCCGCCGTACCGACCGCAAAGGAGAGAGCAAAATCCGTTCTGCGTTTGCCCGTCTCTTTTACAGATTGATCAACCGCATGTCCGACGCCGATATTATGGACGGGGCGCGCGATTACCGCCTTATGACGCGTGCGATGACCGATGCGGTGCTTTCGCTTTCGGAGCGGGAACGCTTCAGTAAAGGTATTTTCGGTTGGGTGGGGTTCCGCACCAAGTGGTTGGAATACAAAAATACCGAGCGGGTGGCGGGCAGTACCAAGTGGAGTTTTCGCAAGCTTACCAAGTACGCCGTGGGGGGCATCGAGGACTTTTCTACGGCGCCGCTCAAGTATAATTTTCTGCTGGGGCTTCTGACGTTTATCGCAGCGGTGGCATTGGCGGTATTCGATATCGCGTGGGCGGGAACGCATCACGTCGTATCGTCTTTGCTCATTCTGTTGCCCATTCTGTTTTTTGTGGCTTCTTTGCTTTTTACGGGATTGGGAATTTTGGGCGAATATATCAAAAAGATTTTTTACGAAACCAAAGCGCGTCCTGTGTATCTCGTGCGGGAAACCGAAGAAGATGCGCTTGCGCTTATGAACGGTGCGCAGGACGCTCTGCCCGCCGGCGAGAGCGCGGAGAGGGAGCCGAACGCAGACGATGCGCAATCGGAAGATGCGTCTGCATGAGAAAAGAAGGAAAAAACAATACAGCGCCCGCAAAGGGCACGGAAAAGAACGCCGCCGTCGTAGCTTTTCGGCACTGGGGCGTCTTTTTGGGCATTGCGCTGGGCGCATTGCTGCTTCTCATTCTGCCCGCTGTCGCGCAGGGTAAGTATCTTGTGTGGGGATACGGCGACGCCGACGGTACCACACAGCATGCGACCTTTCTCGAATATATGTTCCGCAACGGAATTTTCGGCGGTTTGGGCGGCTACGACTATTCGTCGGGTTTAGGCGCCGATTATGCCGTAAGCTTTGCGTACTATATGCTTTTCGATCCGCTGAATTTTCTGCTGTATCTTTTGCCGCGCGGCAATTTCCTGCTTGCCTATTCCGTCTTGGGCGTGGTGCGTCTTTTGCTGTGCGCCGTATGCGCGTATATTTATCTGGGGGCGCATAAGGTGCGCCAAAGATACCGCGTGTTGTTTTCGGTGGCGTATATGCTGAGCGGCTACATGGTCTTTACCTTTCTGCGTCATCCCGATCTTACAAGCGGGGCGATGTATTTGCCGCTTCTTACTTTGGGAATAGAGCGGTGCGTGCGGCGCAATCGTCCGTGGCTGATGATCGCTTCCGTATTCGTCATCACGATCTCTTCTTTTTATATGGCGTATATGGTGACTTTGTATGCCGTGCTGTATGCTATCGTAGTATATGTGAAAAACGTACATACGAAAGGGGAAAAAGTTGTCCCCCGCAAATTCGCCGCCGCATTCTTCCGTACGGCGGGGTGCTATCTTATAGGACTCCTGCTCGCGTCTTTCATGTTGTTTCCCGTAGCGCACGGGTATCTTTCGGCATCGCGCAGCGCGGGGAAGGGAATGCACGTTTATTCGGTGCGCGATCTGTTTTTCTTTGCGGGAAGTTTCTTTGTGCCCACGCCCGGCGGGAAATATACTTTTATCATGTTCAATGCCTGTACGCTCCTGCTTGCTTTCGGCGCTTTTGCCGCGCGGGTCCGTTCGCCGCACAAGATAATGACGGTCGTCTTTGCCGCGGGTATTTTCGTTCCCGTCGTCGGGTACGTCATGAACCTTTGCAACTACGTGAGCAACCGCTATTCGTATATGCTTTCGTGGAGCGTGTGCGCTTTGTTGGCGGAATACGCCGATACGAGGGAAGCGGAACTTCCCACGCCGCGGGAAAGTAACGCGATGGTCAAAGGAATCTTTACCGCTGTGTTGGGTACGCTCAATCTCGCGGTATGGACGGCGGCGCTTTTTTCGCTCGACTTCGTGCCGCACTTTGCGGGAGCGATTTTTACCACCCTTGCGGTGGCGGCGAGTGTGGGGAGCGTGGTGGGATTGCGCAAATTTTACGCCCGCGATTACGGAACGGAAACAGTGCGGCGGCGGCTCGGCTTCCGCCGCGTGACGGCAGGACTTGCCGCTTTGACTTTGTGCGGCGCGATCGTCTTTTGCGGCATTTACTCGGGACAATTCGACGACGGCAGTAATTACAAAAGCCTGTCGAGCGCCGCCGAGCGATATGTGGGAGAACTGGATCGCAACGAGTTTATACGACTGGATACGACGGTGGTGTGGCACCAAAACCGTCCCGTCAACAGCGGCTACCGCGGTACGGTAGCGTATAATACGCTTCTGCCCGCGGCAACCGCAGACTTTCTGCGCGCGCACAATATCTATACGTTTTCGCCGTCGCTCGGCATGTCGGGGCTGGGGAACCGCACGGCGTTGGAAGCGCTTTTGGGCGCCAAGTATTACCGCGCGCAAG
>CAMUPJ010000115.1 GCA_947090725.1 uncultured Clostridia bacterium | reverse complement strand
GCTTTCGGGCTTGATGTTTACTGCCGTAAACGCATTGGCGGGTACCTGCATTTCGTTCTCGTAATACGTAATAAAGCTGTCTACCGTAACAAGTCCCCAGTTTCTGACTGCTTGATCCACGACCTGCAACTTGATATTTTTTCCGAGAGGTATGCCGAGTTCCTGGAGATTTACCTTATACTGCACCATGTTTGCCAAAAAGCTGTTTACGTTGAGTCCCGCAGTGCCGTTGTCTTTGAAACGCAAGTTTGCAAACCGTGCAAGCTCTTTGTCGCCGTCGTCGGCGTCGAGCACCGAAATATATATCTGTTTGGGGTTTGCGCCGCCGCCCATACGGAACGAAATGACGCCGATACCGCCGAGCTCGAATGCGTCGCTCGTAAGCGTTCCCGTACCTTTCTCGTGCGCTATGCCCGTAAACAAGTACTTGCCTTTCTTGTTGTAAGGGAAATTTCCGGCCCACCAGCCTGCATCGGAAGACACAACTCCTATTTCGCCGTCAAGCGTCCAACCCGTCAGATCCCCCGTTTCGAACGTACCGTTTGTAAGCTGATAAGGGCTGTCGGGTTCTATGTCTATCGAATCGGGATGCACTTGCGCTTCGAAAGCAACGCTTGTGTACCACTGCGGCTTACTCTCCCAATACGTCTGCACGCTGTCAAGCGTCATACAATCTTCATCGGCGGACGAAGTATTCTCGTCTACCGCTTCTATGTACATCGTTCTGCCGAGGTAAGCGGAAAAATCCGCGTAATACTGTACAAGATTGAGCATGCGCATACCGTTCTGCACGTAAGGGAATTGATAGTTCCAGAACTTAAAGTTGGAATACCGTGCGACTTCTTCCGCCCTATCTCCGTTTTTCACCATAAAGCGCAAATACGTGAGATCGTTGTTTCGGCAACCGCCCAGCTTATAACTGATATAACCGCTGCCGCCGAGCACAAACTCACTCGAACGCAACACTCCCGTTTCAGTCGGTTTATAGAATCCGTAGTGATAGTTGCCGTCGCGGCAATACGGTATGTTTTCGTTCCACCAGTATGCGTTGGAGTTTACGCCGGCATGCGAAAACGCCTGACCGCTCACTACCGTCCATCCAGCAAGCGAACCGGATTCGAATCCGCCGTTTTTGATTTCGTATTTGCTCGGCGCGTCTACGTCGGATACATAGTCGCGCGTCTTTTCAAAATACGCGCCCTCGCTTTGCGCCCCCGCGTCCCCCACGCGAATGTCGTCTACGCTTATATACCCGTAATAGACGTGGGTGTCGTTGTCAACTATGCGGATATACATGGCTTTGCCGATATATTCCGATAAATCCGCCGTATAGCGGTAAAAATTGTCGGTACAGCAAGAGCCGTTTGCATAGTCCTCTACGCTCACATATTCTTCGGTATGTTCGAAAAAGTAGTTGTTGGTGAACTTATGCACCAGCGCGTCGTTGTCGACTGTGTACACCCCCACGTAACAAATCTTTTCTTTGCTTTTGAGCGGAGCGTTTTCGCCTTTGCGCGTCACAAGCGCGCCGCCCGCTATTTTGACCGAGACCGTTCCGTCGCCGCTAAGCACAAAGTTCTGCGAACGTATGCTGCCCGTGTATCCGTGGCTGCGGTTGCCGTCGTATCCCTTGCCGTCGAGATACCAGTTGCCCGTCTGGTTAATCGAAATCTGCTTGTGCGCCGTATCGTAAGAATACGAAAAAGTTTTGCGGGACGACACGCTGTCGTCGTCGAATGCTTCGCCGTTTTCTATAATCCAACTGCTTAAATCGGCTGTCTCGAATCCGCCGTTTATTACTTCTACGGGCAATTCGGGTTTGCCTTCCGTCTTGTCTTTGCAAGCCGTCAGCATACAAACCGTCACTACCGTCAAAGCAATCATAAGCACGGAAAATATTTTTCTGTATACCGCTTTATGCATAATTTCCCCCCTTATACCTTATCGGCCAGATTTCCGGTATTGCCGTAATACGGCGGCGTAATGCTTCCGTCTGCCGAATAGGCGCTCTTCATTTGCGTGATCTTAAATTCCTTTATTACCAATCCCGCATTTTCGTCGAATACGCGTATATAATCGGAATCTCCGTAGTGCGGATACACGCGCATTGTCGCGCTCATAACTCCGTTTATGTACACTTCGAGCATAGAACGATCCAAAAGTACGGTAACGTCGAATTCGCGCACGTCTCCGTAATGCCAACTGTGCAACGACTGCTTATCTACGCCCGGACGCAACGTGGATTGCAATCGGTCTATCGCAACGCTTCCGTCGGAAAAATTTATAAAGGTACGTTCGGTTCCTTCCGACGCCACGTTGGGATTATACCGCACGCCTATCCGTGCCGCATACCGTTCCGCGGTAGGTGCAAGCGTTATTTTAGCGTCTATTTTTATCGTGTCGCCGCGTATTTCTCCGATGGCGGCGTTGAGTTGCTCGGCGCTCAGACCGTCACCGCTATATTCGTATTCCACTTTGCCGTACAAACTTTCTATCTCTTTTATCGGTTCGCGTATCACTTGATTGCCGTCGTCCGACAACCACAACTCCAACGGGAACGCAAAGTTGTGCGCCCACCCGGCATAGTAGTTGAGTCCCGTGCCGGCGTCTTTCCCCTGCGCAATGGAATACAGAACGGTGCGGCCTTTCTCGTAAGTAAGCCCCGCCTCTTTTTGTTCGTCGGTCAAAAAACAGAATCCGTTTTGTCCCGTGAACGTAGCCGTTCCCATATCGAACAGTTGCGGTTCGTGGTTTTCGGGAATAAATCGGCATGTCTGCTTATTGAACGTGCCTATCCAATAATAGCACTCCACTTGCGGCGGATTTTCTCCGCGCGCATACTGCGGGCAATCGAACAATATATACTTGGTGGTCTTGCCGTCTTTCGTAGATATAGGCAACAGAACCACGCACTCCCAATGTTCGCCCGCAATGTTGTACTGCGGATAAGGGCATTCGTAAAGATACCCGTGATGTTCCCACTCGTGCATATTTTGCGAAGTATACACGTTGGCCGAGCCGCCTGCGCCGGGGACGGACGTGCTTACAAGCATAAAATATTGGCTTGTTTCGTCGTCGTGCCAAACAAACGGGTCGCGGAATTGCTCGCGCTCTCCCATACTGTCGTCGTTGGGTTGCGTGATGGTAAGCGTATCTTCCACAATCCATTCGGTAAGGTCGGGATCATCGGGATCCGCGGCGTGCGCAAACGCTACGTTTTGCCCACCGTGATTGGGATTGCCGTACAAATTCGTTCCCGCGGTGATCGCAAGCCACGGCGTTCCGTCGGGGCCTATGCACGCACCGCCCGTCCATACGCCCTCGGGACAAATGCCGGCCGTGGGTACAACGGCGGCTTTCACGTACTTCCAGTGTATCATATCGTCGCTTACAATGTGTCCCCAACGAATCTGAGACCAATACGGCCCCGCGGGATTGCATTGATAAAATACGTGATATCTGCCTTTATAGTAAAAAGGCGAATGCGGCTCGTTCATCCAAACCGCGGGCGGTATCGCATGATACTGCGGACGATATCTGTCCCCCTCGTATACCGAAGAATCCAACGCAATTTGCTCGTAGTCCAGCGTGGGTATTATGCCGCCCTGTGCGCAGTCTTCAAATAACTCTCGTATCTTTTTGGGCGTAAAACTTTCGCCGTAAACCGCCACTTCGTCCAGTAATCCCGACGGCATTTGCCGCTTTATCGAAAACTCGGTAACGGGCGCGCAATACGCGCCTATGTAAAGCGACTCGCCGCTCTCTATAATTTCGGTGTTTACAAGCTCGGGAATCATGTCCTCGTATACTTTTTCCCCGTTGAAGAACAAAGCAATATAACCCGTATCTCCGTTATACGTCGCGGCAATATGCGACCAAGTGTAGAGCGGCAAAGCGTTTATAGGGTCGTAAAAGGCTATTACGAAGTTTTCATCGTTATCCGAATTGTGCAGTGCAAGTTGCAATCCCCACATTCCCAGTCTTCCGTATCCCAGCAAAAATCCCTGCCCCATTTCTATGTTGCCTTTATTGATTACCGAAGTAAGCCGCGGTTGCCCCGCCGCCTCGGACTGCTCACCGTAATTGGGCAGATTCTCGAATACGCGGGGCGCTACCCAAGCCGAAAGCGTTATTGCAGTCTCGGGTGTGGAAAAGTTGCCGTTTTCAATATACGTCGAAAACCCGTCCATATATAAGCATTTTCCTTTCACTCCCACGCGCGTAAGCGGATCGGACGGCCGTTTGACCAAATATTCTTCATTTTCGGCATTGAAAATATAGCTTATGTTGTCGCGCTTGCCGGTAGCTTCGTTTACGGTTTTTGTGCCGTCTACCTTTTCAAACGTATATTTTGCCAATAGCGTCGATCTTGCTTTTTTCGAGCATCCGCTCAAACCGAATCCCGTGATCCCGATTGCGAGCGCCAAAATCAACGCGCTTAGTTTACTGATTTTTCTCATATTTCCTCCCGCTAGCGCAAATCTACATTTTAAGTCCGGCCGACCCGAACCCTTGCACGATATATTTCTGTGCCGCCACGTATATTATAAAAATCGGTATACTCGTCACTACCAGCGACGCCATGATCTCGCCCGTCGTAACGCCTTCTATATTCTGTATCGTTTGCAACACCGCTTGTATCGGCATCATCTCGGGATACGGCGTAAGGAGCATCATGGGCCACAGATAATCGTTCCATACCCCGATGAAGCAAAACACGGCTACGGTTGCCACAATAGGCTTGCTTAAAGGCAGTATTATGCTGAAAAAGATACGCAATCTGCCCGCGCCGTCTATTCGCGCCGCCTCTTCATATCCGCTCGGTATTCCGCTGAAGAATTGAATGAATAAGAATATGTTGAATATGCTGATACACGACGGCAGTATCACGCCGAGTATCGTTGCGCGGTCTTGCAATCCGAGCAACTCGGTCACAATCATATACATGGGAATGATAGACGTTTCCACGGGCACGATAATCAAGAACAGAATAATAAACGTAAAGAACTTTTTGCCGGGAAAGTTCAATTTGGATATCGCGTAGCCGGCAAGCCCGTTTACGAGAATATTACACACGATAGCTACTGCCGCGTACATCAGACTGTTCAACGCGTTCCGCCAAATACCGTAAGCGGTAAATACTCTGCCGTAATTCCCGAAAAACGTGTTAAGATTCTTAAAGTCGGGCAAGAACATGGCTATACCCGTAGCTCTGTCTGCGGCAAGCTGACTCTTGGTGGAGACGGCAAGCATGTAAATAATAGGCAAAATAAACAGTAACGAAAACACTGCGCCGCATACGTACCATACTACGGTTATGACCGTCTTCTTTCCGTTCACGGAAGTTTTTGCAGTCGGTGTTATGGCACTGCTTATTGTATAAGACTCGCTTCTCATCTCAGTCCTCCTTCAAAAACTTGCGTTGCAGTAGCGTTATAATGCCGATGACTATCGTCATCATAAGCGCGACGGCCGAAGACAACCCTACAAGTTTCGACCCGTAACCGAGTTGATACATATAATAGCTGAGCGTCACCGTATGCAATTTGTAATTGGTCATCAACATGGGCTGTATCATAACCCTGCATGCGCCTACAAATACGGTAATGATGATATACAACAACGTAGAACGCAAGCCGGGAAGCGTAATATGTAAAAACTTTTTCCACCCGCCGGCTCCGTCCAAAGACGCCGCCTCGTACAGATCCTCGCGTATATTGGTAAGTCCCGAGCTGAATATGAGCATCTGGTACCCGCAACCCTGCCAAGCACTCATGAGCACGATCCACAGCATCGCCGTTTTTTCTTGCGACAAAAAGTCTATCGGCGCCACTCCGAACATACCCAAAAACGAATTCAACAATCCCGACGAAT
>CAMUPJ010000114.1 GCA_947090725.1 uncultured Clostridia bacterium | reverse complement strand
GTTCTTCGAGCGCATCGTACAGAGGGCGAAGATACGGATCGACTTTCATCTGCAAATCGCCCGGCAGAAATCCGAGTTTTTCGCCCGCCTCGATGGCGGGACGTGTCAGAATGATTTTCTGCACTTCGCCGGCGCGCAAGGCGTTTACCGCCGCCGCTACCGCCAAAAAGGTTTTGCCCGTGCCTGCGGGACCGATCCCGATGACAACGGTACTGTTTTTGATGGCCTTGACGTAGGCAAGTTGCCCCGCGGATTTCACGCGCATCTTCTTGCCGCGACTGGTAACCGCCGCGACGCTGCCGTAAATTTCGGCGAGACGGTCGGCTTGTCCGTCCTCTAAAAGCTGTGCCGTACGCGACACGACGGCGCGGTCGATCTCTTCCCCCAGCTCCGCCAGTTCTCCGAGCGCGCGCACAAGTCGTTCGGCTTTTTCCAGCGATTCGGTTTCGCCGCGCAACTGCAATCCCTCGCTCGTGAGCGTGATTTTCACACCGTACGTCTTTTCGATTAGCCGTACGTTTTCGTCCAACTCCCCGAAAAGGCCGCGCACATCGCTATGAAGTTCGATGATACGAGTGGTCGTAATAAAGCTCCTTTTGATTCTTCCTATGAGATTTTTTCCGCGAAGGGTATCCGTTATACCCCGCCGATAACAACTTCGCCCTGCACGAATACGTTGATCCTATACACGCCGCCGCCCAGTTCGCGCACCGTATGGGTGGCGCTGTAGCCGCTCGGCGCATTTTCGCCGATAAACGCCAAAAGCGCTTCGTCTTCCGCCTGCATGGCCAACGTTTCGATGGGCACCGAAACTTTTCGGGTCGTCCATTCGGTAATGCGAGCCGTGCGGACGGCAATCGGCAAAAAGGCGGTGAATTTTTCGGTGGTCTCCACAATGTCGTAATCCGTGCCGGAAGGCAACGCTTTGCCGAGCGTCAGTCCGAAAAGCGATAGCCTTGTGCGATACGATACCGACGCGGGAACGCGTTCGTACCGCTCGGTCGCCACCGTGGTACTCACGGTATGCGCAATACGACCGTATACGATTCCGCTTGCCGGCACCGGCAGAGGATCCGCACCCTCTTCCGTCGTACGATACGCCCCGATGAGCGGAGTCCCGGCAAACACGTTTTGCCCCACTTCCACAAGCGCCGTACCCGTACGCGTAATCACACGCGTCACCGTAGCGTCGTATTTCGACAGGATATCGGTATCGCTGTAAGACAACGGCGGCGCCGTCTGTTCCCGCTCGAAAACCTCTACACCGATCGTCGTTCCTTTGCGCCATACCGACGCAAGCGTGATCCCGTCGATCGCACGTATCGCCGTCGTAAGTTCGTCGGAATCGAATGCCGAAAGACGTTTCCCCGCGCCGATTCCGTGTTCGGCGAGCACGTTTTCGATTACCTTATCGGGAACGTTTTCGTTTCCCGTAATCTCCACTCGCCACACAAAGCCGCGAGCGAGCGCCAACAGAACCGAAAAAACGAGAATCCCCGCAGGCAATCCGACGCGAAACAGAAGCCGTTGCCACCATCGCTCCCGCCCCGCAATTCCCATCGTGGTATAAGTATAACACATTTCGTCCAAAATAGCAAAAGTTTTATGCAGGTCTTTTTTGGATATCGAAAAAGCGAATTTTTGCGAAGACACCTCGCGGAACGTACCGATTTCGATGCCTTCCCTTTGCAAAACGGACAACAGTCTTGCGCGGTTGCGCCCTTCCGCTTCAATGCGCACCGATTGCCGCGCCGTCATGCTTTTGTCTCCTGCGGTTGCGCCTTGCCGGAAAAACTGCCGTCGTGCACGGCGAGAATTTTGCCGCGAATGAGAACGCTCCCGACCGAAAGATCATCCAAGCGCAATTCGCTCCCCTCCACGTACAACACGCCTTTGCCGAGCTTAAACGCCATGCGCTCTTCTTCCACACGCAAAACGCTCTTGATGCCCTCGATATACACGGCCAGACCGTCATAGTTGATATAGTGATACCCGAGCGCCGCTTTTGCCTCGTCTACGCCCAATATTGTGGCGATTTCTCTGAAAAAACTCATACTATATCATATTTGTCCGCAGCCCGAAATAGACCGTCGCCGCCAAACGGAACGGAGACAAACGGCATATTTGCCTACATACTGTCCGCAAAGCAGTCGTTATAACCTTGCGGTCAATATATACGGTAAGCAAACGGCGGCACAGAACGTTTTGTGTTCCGCGCCGCCGCAATTTCCGAATAGCTTTGCCTTTCCGTATTCCATACGGCATATTTTATGGTGTATCTTCTTGCACCGCTTCCACTTCGATACGATCGCCGGAAACTTGCACCACGCGTACAACGCTGTCTTTCGGCACAAACGTATCGCTTGTCACAAAGAAATTCACGTCGTCGATACGCACGTGCCCGTTGCCGTCGATGTCGGTCGTGGCGATACCGTCCCGTCCCAACAAATCGGCATAGCCGTCGTCGTCATCGTCTTCCCGCATGGAATTCTCCAACTTCAGTGTGAGCGACTGCGTGAGCCAAATGCGTTTTTGGGTGCAAAGCATCAATAAATGCGCCGCCACCAAAATCACGGAACAGAAAAACACCATAAAAAACAGCATGACAAAAGTGCCGCCCGCCAGCATACGAATGACGATAGCCGCCAACAGAAGCGTCACCCCGCAATAGGTGGGAATGCCGTACGAAGGCTGATAAAATTCGATGACAATCAACATCAGCCCCACCGCGAACAGCATCAGCGTGACAATCCCCATGCCGGAAAACAATTCGGTCAGATTGTGCCAAAGTCCCGCGGCAATCATCGCACGTTTTTCTCCGCCCATTCCATGCCCGCGTGCAAACACGCCAGGTTGGAGTCTATAAACTGCGGCTTATGCTTAAACACGTCGCGAATAGCCGCTTCCGCCGACGCCGCCTGCAATTCCGTAAACGAAAGAATCGCGCCGAGCATGGCGATATTCTGCCCCTTTAGATTGGCTTGCGCCAATTGCTTGAGCGGTACGGCAATCACGTCCGACCGGCCTTTTCCCGCATCGACGGGCATATCCGCATCGATAAACGCCCGACCGCCTTCGGCCAGATTCGGCAAAAATTTGGCAACGCTCGGTACATTGAGCGCCACCAAAAGATCGGGACGGCTGATTACCGGAGAAGCCACCTCTTTTTCGGAAACCACGACCGAACAATTGGCGGTACCGCCGCGCATTTCCGGTCCGTAAGAGGGCAAAAACGAAGTATTGCGGTCTTCTTTCATCGCCGCATACGAAATCATCAGGCCTAGCGATATAACGCCCTGACCGCCGAAACCGCTGACAATAATCTGTTTCATTGCTTCTTCTCCTCGCCGATTAACCCAATATCTTTATATACCCCCAGCGGATACGCCTTGACAGCCACCTCGTCGATATATTTCATCGAATCGAGCGGCGAAAGGTGAAAATTCGTGGGACACGTCGAAAGAATTTCGATGAGAGAAAATCCGCGCTTTTGCTTCTGCATGGTAAACCCGCGTTTGATGGCCTCGCGCGTAGCGCGCACCGATTTGACGTCGGTAACGGTAGTACGCGCAATATAGGCGGGCCCGGTAAGCGTGGAAAGCAATTCACACACTTTTATGGGATTGCCGTGTTCTTTGGGATCGCGCCCCTGTTGCGACGTAGTAGTCTTTTGCCCCGGTAAAGTGGTGGGCGCCATCTGTCCGCCGGTCATACCGTAGATACCGTTATTGATAAAGATAACGGTGAAATTTTCTCCGCGCGTCGCCGCATGGACGATTTCCGCCATGCCGATGCTCGCCAGATCGCCGTCGCCCTGGTACACGAAAACGGTACTGTCTTCGCAAGCGCGCTTGACGCCCGTTGCCACACTGGGTGCGCGGCCGTGTGCCGCTTCGTACATATCGCAACGGAAATAGTTATAGGCAAACACGGCGCATCCTACCGGCGCTATGCCGATCACGTTGTCGTATTCGCCGAGTTCTTCCAAGGCTTCGGCAATCAGCCGATGCACGATGCCGTGCGTACAGCCGGGGCAATAATGCATGGGCGTATCGTTGAGAAGTTTGGGTTTTCGAAACACTACTTGATCCATGACGAACTCACCTTTCCTTTGCGTACGTAGTCGGCGACGTCTTCCGGTTTCATGACGTTGCCCCCCACGCGCGCGTATATACCCACCTCGGGGCGGTTCTTACTGTCGTACAGTCCGAGCTTGACGTCCTCTATCAATTGCCCGCAACTCAGCTCGACGGATATGAATTTGTTGACGCCGCCGTCCGCGAGTTTTACAAGCTGGCCGTACGGAAAAGGAAACAACGTAATGGGACGGAAAAGTCCCGCCTTGATTCCCGCCTGCCGCAACATATCCACCGCCGCTTTACAGATGCGGGCTACGATACCGTAAGCTACCAGCACGATATCGGCATCTTCGGTGCGGTAATGTTCGTACGCCGTCTCTTCTTTCGCCATCTGCTCGTATTTGCGGGTCAGCTTGCGATTGTGCTCTTCGAGATCGTCGGGGTTCATGAGAATGGAACTCAGCACTCTCTGCTTACCGCCGTTATGCCCGCACGCCGCCCACTTTTTGACGGGAAGCGTAGCGGGATCGATCGCGGCGGGAATCTCCGCCGGCTCCATCATCTGCCCGAGCATACCGTCGCCCAGCACCATCACGGGATTGCGGTATTTATCGGCAATATCGAACGCTTTGAACGTGAGATCCGCCGCTTCCTGCACCGACGCGGGCGCGTATACGAACACTTTGTAATCGCCGTGTCCGCCCCCCTTGACGGCTTGCAGATAGTCGCTTTGGCTGGGTTGAATTCCGCCCAGCCCGGGACCGGCACGCATCATGTCCGCGATCACACAAGGGATCTCCGCCCCCGCTATATAACTGATTCCCTCTTGCTTGAGACTAATACCGGGACCGGACGAACTGGTCATGGCGCGCACGCCCGCGCCGCCGGCGCCGTATACCATATTGATAGCCGAAACTTCCGATTCGGCCTGCACGAAATGTCCGCCCACTTCTTTGAGCCGCCACGACATATATTCGGGAATTTCGTTTTGCGGCGTGATGGGATACCCGAAAAAGCAACGGCATCCCGCGGCCACCGCCGCTTCCGCCACCGCTTCGTTTCCCTTCCAGAGTTTTTTCATATCAGCGCCCCTCCTTGTGAACTTCTATCACGCAATCGGGACACATGGTAGCGCAAAACGCGCAACCGATGCACGCACTTTCGTCGATACATTCGGCGACCGCATATCCCATTGCATTGAGACGTTTGCCCACAGTCAGAATCTTTTTGGGACAAGCGGCAACGCAAAGACCGCATCCCTTACAGAACTTCTCATCAAAAATCAGTTTTTTCATCATGCACCTCTCGTCGGTTGAAACTTTTCTCGCCTTGGGGAATTTCCCCACTATGCAATAAAAGGGTCACAACGCAACGCATTGACTTTCGCCCAAACGCGACACGGCGCTACGCCGCACTGCGCTTGCTTGCTTTACCCGTGTCGGGCGAACTTCGGGCGGAGTCCTTTCGCGGTACACGCCCGCGAAAGTCGAATCGGCAACCCATTATGCAATAAAAGGGTCGCAAACGCAACCCTTTCTTTTTTGCTACACAAGCTTCAGGCAGGATAAACGCTGACCTGTTTCTTATCGCCTTTCTTCTCGAATTTGACCTTGCCGTCCGCAAGGGCAAACAACGTATCGTCACTGCCTATTCCCACGTTGTTGCCGGGATGAAAGGCGGTACCGCGCTGACGCACGAGGATGTTGCCGGCCAACACGAATTGACCGTCGCTACGCTTGACGCCGAGGCGCTGCGCCGCACTGTCACGTCCGTTTTTGGACGAGCCCATTCCTTTTTTGTGCGCGAAAAGCTGAATATTTATAAACATTT
>CAMUPJ010000113.1 GCA_947090725.1 uncultured Clostridia bacterium | reverse complement strand
TACCGCACCCGACAACACGGAGACGTACAATGCCGAAGCTGCGATTATCAAAGATACGGCCGACTATTTCAAGACGCTGGAAAACGGGCAGTTGGTTCGCGTGGAGTTTTTGCCGCTCGGCAATACCAACGGCATCACCAACCGCTATGATCCCGATACGAAAACGGGTGCGGTATCGTGCCAAATCGGCGACGACAGCATCGAGATCAGTGTGGAGAACCGTGCGCCCGTGACGGAGAACGGCATCGCCGCGAAAATCAAAGTTACGTTTTCCGACAGCCACGGCGAACACATTTCGGCGATTATTGCCATACAGATTGTAAACAGTGCGCCGCAATTAACCGATAATGCCTCCCGCACGAACAGTATTACGATGTATACGGGACAGTATTTCACGCTGTACGCTGCACCGTGGGCGTCGTTTGCCGAAGGTCTGGGGATCTCGGATACCGTCGGTCGCGGGACGGAATATGACGGCACGTATTTCCAAGCCATGGAAAGCAACGGCAGCGATATCGGCGCCAATTTGCCTGTGGCATATCAATCGTGGTCGTATAATGCGAGTCTCGGCAATGTAATAATCGACGGCGAAAATCCCAATTACGAAGATTTGGATTATGCTAACAAGCGTAAGTTTAAGCAGAATCTCGGCTATATGGCAATTGCCGACGACGATGCTGCTTGGACGCTTCGTATCTCCGACGTAACCGTCGGCGCTTCGCGGGAAATCGATGTTACCCCGCTCAATCACGTTTTGTACGAGGGTACGCAAATCGGTAACAGCGAGGCGATCGGCGCCACCGCCGTCATGTTCGAGGCGAAGAGCGCATGCACCGATGTATCGGTTTCCATTACGGTCAGCGACGGGCACAAGAGTGTAGACGATCGTCCGCTCAGCGTTACGTATACGTTTAAGATTACCGTCATTTCCACAAAGCCCGTGGCGATCACGGCGATTACCGAAGCCGAGGGAAGTCGTACTTTGGGCGCATCGCTTCTCGATACCGAGTGGGAAGGCCGTTTAAGCCACACCGAACAGATCGGCGGAAATAACATTTACAAATTGCAGATGTACGCGGGCGAAAGCATTACGTTTAAGACAAGCGATTTTGCTACCGATATAGACGAGGGCGATGAAGAAATTCTGTATTTGTTGGGACTCAACGGCGGCAGTCCGTTTACCATCGCCAACGAAGCGTCTGCGTTGCAGTGTATTTCCATCGACCATCGGTCGGGGAATTTGGCGCTGACAACCAATAGCACGCAGTTTACCGTTACGGCACTGAATTTCCAGAGCGATACGGCCAATGCAAGCGATTTGTATGCCGACGTGCAGTTCTATATTTCCGACCCGCATCACAGCGATATACAAAATTCGGTATTGATTCAGCTCAGAATTTATGTGTACCCGCACCAGGTGGCGGCGTCCACGGGGGCAAAAACGGTCACCGTCAAGAGCCTTGCCGCGTATGAAGAATCGAATGTACCGCAGAGCGTTTCGCTTGTTTCCGTGCCTCGCGACGGCGGCTTGTTTGAAGATAAAGACGCCTCTGCCGTGCGCACCAAATATTCGGTGAAATTGTATACGATGCTGTACTATTCCGATCCGGTAAACAATGTGGTGGGCATGTATTCGCGCGAAGAATTTGCTGCATTGAGCGATACGGAAAAGGAAAGACAGTTGGTGGCGGCCTATGATGCGGCTACCGGCGTTACCACGTCGTTTGCAACCGGAAGTTCGCATATCGTACAGCAGTATATCGATGCGCTGACGTTTGCGGATAACGGCAGAACTTTGCGGGTCGTGCCGCGTAAAGCGACCAATAATGCAAAATATATCGTAGACGACGGAGAGAAAAACGGGATTTCCTTGCAGGCGGAGATCGAGAAGTTCACAAGCCGCGAAGGTGCGGCGTCGGGCGATTACGGGCCTTTGTATCCCTCCGAGGGAGACGGCCCTGCATTGACGGCAACTTCTCTTTTGCACTTGGTTGTAGACAATTCCGCACCCGTATATGTGGGCGACACCAATTCCAATTTCAATATACGCGGGGATAGCCATCCCTATCTTTCGGTAGACGGTATGCGGGGCGACAGTTGGGAATTCTATATTTACAATCCGCTGTCCACCCGTGACGAAGCTCTCTTTATCGATCCCGACGGCGACACGGTTTCTTACGCGGACAGCCGCATTTCGGCAATGTATACGCTGGACAGTACGGGTACGGAGGTGACGTCGCATATCGACACACCGGGATTGCGTGCCACGGCGGAAAATGCGATTATCATTACGCCGCACACGTTGGATTATACGGCCGCCGACGGTTCGACCGTAACATTGCCGTCGTTGGGTTTGTCTGTGCGCAATAAGATCGATATTGCCGGCTACGAAGGATTGACCGTTTATATCGAAGTCACGGTGTTCGCTCGCGATGAGATTTCGTCGACGCTCGCTTCTACGACCATTACCGTGGGTATATACAATAGTCAGCCGTCGTTCAAAGACAAAGACGAGATCGACGAGAAGTACGATACGGCCGTCAATCAGACCGCATACGATCGGATCGGCGCCGACGCGACGATGACGCTTACGCTCAGTCGCGATGCCGATGACCGCTTGTTGAGTCAAAACAATAACGGTTCGTTGCGCATCGAGTTGTCCGATTTGGTGAAAGATATGGACTTTACGACCGACGAGACCAATATCGAGTCGTTCGCGCTGGTGGCGCCCGAAGTGTCGATGCCGTTGCCCGATTTACATGCGATTTCGGGAGATACCTCGGCCACGCTTTGGCTGGACAACGGAGATTACGGTGTGGCGCGCAGTGATGCGGAGCTGGAAGAAGCCGGAGATGTGCGGTTTACCGTACGCGTAGACAATGCAAAAAATACGGCGCTTGTGTTTACGGTGCATTCTTACGAGCGTGGTGCGACCGAGCAACTTGTATTGATAGTGGAAGATTCTTCCGGAGCAAGAACGGGTGTCTTGACCATCACCTTGCAGGTAGGAAACTCGGCGCCTGTGGACAAAACGCTGACGGGAGAAGTGAATCGCAATATCATACTTGCCGGCGGTAAGGCGGGCACGGGCGGTAACAATACGTTCGAACCGATTACGTATTCGATTCTGGATTATGTGCGCGACAATAACCCGCACGACAGTGATTCGATCAGCGATACGCCTACCGAGGCGCGCACCTATTTGCGGATCGTGGATTTCACCATCCGATCCATCAGCTTCGATAGCGCAAGCGACTTTTCCGAGTATATCAAGGAAGACAGCCCCGAGGCGGAGCCGCCCAGTTTGGTAAATATTGCGAGATACGAGCAGACGTTTACGGTTGCGCCGCTTGCGCAGTTGTACGGCAAACAAACCGTCGAGTTCGAGATTTCCGACGCGGGCAACAGCAACGATATCGGCAGTAAAACCATATACGTTTCGTTGGAGATTCAGATTACCAAAAATCCGGGCGACATGCCTACGTACGATTATTCGGTGTACTGGAAGCGTACGATGGACGTTACAGCCAAGGATATTTTCGATGATCCCAAGACCCCCGATGAAGACGAGAGCAGCGGATTGCTGATTGTAGGCATTACCGTGCACAATTCGTTGCAGGATGTTGCCGTACCTGTTGGTGACGGTACGACTTGGGCGATTTCCGGACTGATTCGGAACGAATCGGTGCTGGCTACCGCCAATGTAATCGTCGGCACGAGTTACACGGAAGGTGCGTTGATATATCCGAAGTCTTTTACGATTCACGTATTGGATAACGGAAAACCCGTGTTTAACCTTAACGACGACGGTGTGTCGTGGGGAACGGGAATTACCAACATCTCGCAGGATATATTAGACAAAAAAGGAAAATGGACTGTTCCCATTACGACTTTCCTGCGCGATGAAGAGGGCGACGATTTGCACGTTGTTTCCGTTTCCAGCACCAAAAGCACGCTGATCAATGTGGGAACCGACGGCGAGAATCTGACGTTCCACTTTAAGAGCAGCGGCGATACGACCGTTAAGGTTCGCGTCAGCGATGCAGTTACAACCTATTCGTACAGCTTCCGAATCGGTAATACGGATTTACCCGAACCCAACTTCTTTATCGGCATTATTTCGCGTATACAGGGCAATCCCATTATGTACATTATCATCGGCTGTGCGATCATACTGTTGTTGATTATACTGTTCGCCATATTGGGAGCCATCGGTCGCAAGAGAAGAATGCAGGAAGAAATCGAAGCGATGCTGGTTTCCGAAATGGAGCTTGAGGATCGCATGATGCGGTTGGCCGCCGGTTCGTCTTCCAAGGCGTATTATCAGCAAGGCGCAACCTATACGCCGCCGCCGCAGATTCCGCAAGCACCTGGAGTAGGTATGCAACCGAATATAGGTGCGCAACCGGGATTCATGATCGGTAGCGGTCAGATGCCGGTAAATCCGAATGATACAATCGGTTTGAATCCGGGTAGCGCGCAATCGGGAGCAGAGCCGCCCGATAACGGATTCGGAGAGGGCAATCCGTAAAATCATTACTAAAGAAAAGCGGGATCGGTGGTTTTGTCGGTCTCGCTTTTACAAGTAGTCTCTGTTTGTATCGGAGTATGAAAGAGATTGGTATCGGGGGCTTTGCGCAACGCAAACTTTGATGGTATAGCGCGTATTTGTATTGACACCTTTTTGACCGATGGGTATAAATAATACGGGAATACAAAGGATAATGCGTGCTTGCACCTCAACAAAAAGACGGAGGAACGAAAATATGAAAGCCTATCAAAGGGAACACAAAATTTCGCGCAACCTGAAAGTCGGGGCATTACTGACAGGCGTTTTGTTTGTATTGTTTTGCTTTTGTACGATGGTAAGCGGTTGTACACGGAAGAGCGGTCATACAGACGGTAGAACGCAAAACGAAGAGGTAAAGAACGAAAATGCTTCCGCGTCGTCGGGCGATACTTTGTACATGAGGCTTGCACCGCAACTTTCCATGGCAGACGAATTGGCATTAAAGCAATATTCGTATGATGAACTTTCCGATACGATGATCACCATGCGCGCCGATACCATGTATGTAACGGAGCGAAATATTCCGCGTCCTACGCCCAAATTATTGCCCGACACGTACACGCTTACGGCGGAAAAAGCGGACGGTACGGTTTACACAAACGAATTTTCGTTCGGTAAAGGCTATCCCGGACGTTATGCGCCCGGAAAAATCATCGAAGAGAGTTTATTTACGGAAGAGGCAGAGAAAGCCGGAGTAACTACCGCGCAGTACCTTAACTATTACCGTTATATGTTGCATAGTCAAGGATATAACCTTACGCGGGAAGCGGAATTGCTTTCGGCACAGGGGGAACTGACGCAAGACAAGATTTTCAAACATCCTGCCATCGACAGCAACTACGGCGAAGTGATCCCGGGCGACAATGCGGTAGAAAAAGTGATTGTGATGGATCCGGCGTATCGGTCCGTGCACGTCACCGGATTGTATTTGCCGGCGGGCGAAGCGGTGACCGTTACAGTGGAGGGGTTGTCTCAGGGGAGGCGTATCGGGATTTATACGGGACTGCAAAATTCGATGGCGTGGCTGAGCGGAATAAACACAAATACGATCAGTGCGCTCGGTTGCACGGTAAAACAATATTCCGACGTAAACGACCGATATTTTTTCAATAACGATATTATCGCCGCCGCGGCGGCGGAAAGACCGAGTGAAGCGATTCCCGCGATTCAGATTCACGGGCATTTGAGCGGCGTGCGGTATGCCAACCGTCTGCCTTGGATTCGTTCGCATTTTTCCTTTACCGAAAACAAGACGTATACTATCGGTTCGCCGTTCGGAGGATTGATTCATCTCGATCCCGGCACGTCCTATGACAATGTGAAGATCACCATTCGGGGCGCTGTGGAAACGCCGCATTATATTCTCGGCGTGACTACACCCGAATACTTCGAAACCTACTTAAAAGACGCCCCGGGGTGTACTCGGTGTTGGATACCGAAAACGGACAG
>CAMUPJ010000112.1 GCA_947090725.1 uncultured Clostridia bacterium | reverse complement strand
GCGGTAAGTGATGATTTACTATTTATAAATATAAAACAGCCGATAGAGCAATCAACTCTATCGGCTGTTGCCGTTGTTTAGGTTTATGATGTTCGGCGCAACCGCTCTTGAAGGTAAACGGCGGCTTATAGACGCGTTCGTAAACTCAATTTATCCGTTTGACGATTGCGGAAGACGATAAAACTCCTATTGTGTCCGATATAAAAATCCGAATCGCTTACTTAAACAAGTAAACGATTCGGATTATACGCGTCCGTGCCGCGTATCGTAAAATACCGCAGCCGTTCTTTTTGGATTTCGTCGTTGTCGAATACCAAAAAATGAATTTCGAATATATCGTCAAACCGTCTTGATTGTACGCATGCCACTGTTGTGCGCAATATACTTATATATGGCCGCAATGCACAAGCGAATACGGAACAACGTGCAGACTGCGTTACGACACCGCCGACGGTTGGGTTTTCGTCGTATATTTGGAATTCACGCGCATTGCGTTGAGTATGGCCAAAACCGCTACCCCCACGTCGCCGAACACGGCGATCCACATATTGGTAATGCCCAATGCCGAAAGACACAAAATGACGACTTTGATCAGGAGAGAAAACACGATATTCTCCAATACCACCGCCATGGTCTTTTTGGCGATCCTCTTGGCGAGAGAAATCCCCCGCAAATCGTCTTGCATAAGCACGATATCCGATGCTTCGATGGCCGCGTCGCTTCCCACGCCGCCCATTGCAATCCCTATATCCGAGCGCATCAATACCGGCGCATCGTTGATGCCGTCGCCGACAAAACACAGCACGTCTTTTCCTTCTTTTTCGTGCAACAGCTTCTCCACTTCTTCCACTTTGTTCTGCGGCAGAAGCGATGCCTTATAACCGGTCAGCCCGATTTCTCCCGCCACGCTTTCGGCAATCGCTTGGTTATCGCCGGTAAGCATCACCGTCTTGCAACCCATCGCATTCAGTTCGCCGACCACCTCGCTCGACTCGCTTTTGATTTCGTCGGCAACCAGAAGCGACCCGACATACTTTCCGTTCTTCGCCACATACACTACCGTACCCAGACCGCTCTCCGGCTGTACCGCCACATTGCTGCGCGCCATCAGTTTCTCGTTGCCGCAACAGATAATTTCCTCGTCGCGCGTAGCAATCACGCCCTCGCCCGCAATGGCCGTAAGGGTGTATCCTTTCTCGATTTCCTTACCGTAAGCGGACACCACAGAACGGGCAATCGGATGATTGGAATCGTTTTCCGCAATCGCCGCAAGCCGCAATATTTCCTCACGGTCGGCTTCGGGCGTC
Organism: uncultured Clostridia bacterium; assembly: GCA_947090725.1. Classification (GTDB taxonomy): domain Bacteria; phylum Bacillota; class Clostridia; order Christensenellales; family Pumilibacteraceae; genus Pumilibacter. The sequence continues at coordinate 4,762 of CAMUPJ010000112.1, read as the reverse complement.
ACTTTCGTTACCGCAAAATTGCCTTTGGTGAGCGTTCCCGTTTTGTCGAAGACAAACGTATTTGCTTTATTAAACTTTTCAAGATAGTTAGAGCCTTTAACCAAAATGCCATATCTTGACGCAGCACCGATACCCGCAAAGAACGACAGCGGTATGGAAATTACCAGCGCACACGGGCAGGAAACGACCAGAAAGCTCAAAGCGCGGTAAACCCATACAGACCAGTCGGAAGTGATAATGCCGGGTACAACCGCCAATAACACCGCCACAATGACAACCGTGGGCGTATAATATTTTGCAAACTTCGTGATGAAGTTTTCCGCTTTCGATTTTTGCGACGACGCGTTTTCCACAAGATCTAGTATCTTCGACACGGTGGAATCGTAAAACTCTTTACGCACGCCGACTTCGATCTGCGACGTAAGATTGACGCACCCGCTTATCACTTCCCCCTCTTCGGCCACGTCGCGCGGAAGACTTTCGCCCGTCAACGCTTTGGTATCCAGCGTTGTGGCGCCCTTTACGACCACGCCGTCAAGCGGCACTTTTTCTCCCGGATTGACCAGGATGATCTCGCCCACTTTCACTTCGCTCGGATCGACCTTTTCCCAGCCGTCTCCCCGCCGCACGTTGGCATAATCGGGGCGAATATCCATCAATGCGGAAATGGACTTACGGGATTTCCCCGTCGCGTACGACTGGAACCACTCGCCCACCTGATAGAACAGAAGCACGGCGCAAGCCTCGTCGAATCCCTCGATTTCCTGCCCCGTAGCCCCCCTGTAAATGGCCAATGCAAATGCGCCGAGAGTCGCTACGCACATCAGAAAATTTTCGTCGAACACCTGCCCGTGCGCGATATTGCGCATCGCTTTCCACAATACGTCATACCCGATCGCGAGATATACTACTAAATAAAGAGCAAAGGGAAACAACCAACCGTAACTACTGTCAAATACTTCGCCAAGTTCAACAACCAGATCGGTAATGAAAATTATACCGAATAAGCCGAGAGCAACAAGTATTCGTATAAGATTTTTCTTTTCCTTTCTGCTCATTGCTAACCTTTTCATAACATAACTCCCGATGATTAAAGAATAATTCTGCAATCGGGTTCTATCTTTTTGCAGATTTTCACCGCTTCTTTCATGATCGCATCCACCTTATCCTCTTCCGCTTCGATTGTAAGTTTTTGGCTCATGAAGCTCACATTGGCAAGATGCACGCCGTCGATCTTTGCGATGGCCCTTTCCATTTTCGCCGCACAGTTGGCACAATCCAAATCTTGCAATACATAAACCTTTTTCATACGATTCCCTCCGTATACTATATGTTTTCTATGTAGACAAATTAACTATTGAACAATTATATTATTGAGTAATTATTCAATTGTATTGTCTTAAAAAACAGGAAAAGTCCTGTATTTTCCAGCGCTATTTTTCTTCGTTTACGTGCGTCAACCCATATTCCAATATTTTGGTAACGTGGTCGTCGTCCAAAGAATATTTGACTTCTTTCCCCTCTTTGGTTCCCTTAACAAGTTTTGCCGCACGCAAGACGCGCAATTGATGGGAAACAGCCGAGATACTCATTTCCAAAATGTCCGCTATCTCCCCTACGCACAGATCCCTGATCTGCAAACATTGGAGTATCTTTGCTCTCGTAGGATCGCCGAACATCTTGAAAAGTTCCGCAAGGTTGTATATGACGTCCTCTTCGGGCAACATATTTCGCATTGCCTGCAAAGCATCGGTTGTCCTTTTGGTTTCGTCTGTCATAACCGCCTCCGATATTTGAACAATTCTTCAATCGTTCAATAGTAGTATATACCGGCATACGCAAATTGTCAAGCGAATAATAAACATTTTCCGAAAAAAATTTATAATATAATTCCCTCCGTGCATCCCCTACGGCCACACAAAAACCCCGCTGTACATGCAACGGGGTTTTGTATTGCGCTTATCTTCTCTTTTTCTTGATAGTCTGCACCGGAACTACGGTATCTTTATTCACCCTGCCCGACGACTTACTCTCTGTCGGCTTCGGTTCCGCTTATACTTCGGCGCCCTGCGTCTCCCGCTCTGCGGATGCGGGATTTTCGTCCGCCGTTTTTTCCGAAGCAGCTTGTTCCGTTGTCTCATGCGCGGAGATTTCGTCCGTCGTTTTTTCCGCAACGGATTCCGCTTGCGCCTCGTCTGCGGGTTGGGTTTCGGACGCCGTTTGCATCTTCTCGGGCGCTTGCTCCGCGGTTTGCGTCGTCGTACTTTCCCCGCCCGCTACCGCTTCGTTTTGTGTTGCCGCCGCTTCGGACGCCGCCTGCGGCGTCACACCGACCGCCGCTTCGGATTCCGATTTCTTTTTCTTGGAAGGACGCTCTTTTTTGACGCGCAAAACACGCTTGATGAGTCCCTGTTTAATCAGCGATACGGTACCCGTGCGCGGCACGTAATAATCCACCGCTTCGCGTTCGCCCTTTTCCACGCCGAATTTCGCCATCAAATCGGCAATCAATTCCATCGCCTGCTTGGCGCGGCGGTTGTTCTTCACGCGGATCATCGCAGGCGTATCCACCAACGACACCACGTCGGAAACGTCTTCTACCGCAATCTTACGTTCGGCATACGCTTTGGGATCGAGCGCCATATACAAACAAAGCGTCTTACCGCGGAATACCATTTTAAGCAAATGCTGGCGTTTCACACGGTAGCTCTCCCATTTCCAGGAGACGGACGAAGTCACGTTTTTATAAGTCAACAATTCGTTTTTGAGATCGCTGTACCATTCTTTGGCGGCGTCCGACGACTGAATCAGTTTGGCCTGGAAGCTCTTGTTGTAATTGAGCGTCTTGTCTTCGTCGTCCTCGTCGAGATACAGCACGTTCCCGCTCGAGAGAGCGCCTGCCACATTGCTGCCGCCGATCGCGCCCGCAGACTCGAACCCGCCGCCTATCGACAGCTGTTCGATCTGCTTGCGAAGCGCCAACGTGTTTTGTTCGTGTATGGTAGCATGCATGGCAATCTGCCGCGAAAGACTGTTTTGCGCCAATTCGTGCTTGTGATGCCGCGCCTTGGAGAAAAGATGCAACAACACGAAGTCCACGACGATCATAATTCCCAACACAACCGCCAGCACAACGATGGTCGCCGTCTGCGGAGTGGTCATTGCCAAAAGCGGCAGTATCTGTGCGTTAAGGTGCATCATTATCTCCGTACCCCCCTCTTCTCGAGTTTCTTTCTCTGATATACGATCACACCGCACACCACACCGGAGCCGGCCAACAGTACCGAAAGCAATGCTACGGTTACGGCAAACGCCACAGGCGCAGGCACTTTTACCGTCCAGTCAAGCAGTATGTCGTCCACAGTGCCGTCCGCCCACTCGTAATTGTTTTTATCGAGCAGCGAGATAACGGCGGTATAATTGCCCTCTCCGCTTGCCGTGTTGCCGGTGATTTGCACAAGGCTTCCGTCAAATCCGAGATCGATAAAGTAAATAAACGATTCGTCCTTGCCGTTGACCATGCAATTTTCCTTCACCGGCTTATTGAGCTTGCACTTGGCAATCGTCCAGGTGTAATCGATAGCAGAAGCCGTGCTGTCCGCCCACTCGTAGTTAGCGGTATCTTTCAATACCAACCGCGTCGAGTACGTACCCGCATTGATCTGCGCGGCAGTTTCGGACAGACTGTACAGCACGCCGTAATTCTCATCGGAAGCCAACGTATCTTCGGCGCGTTGCTCTTGGCCGTTGTACACAAGTTGCGTTTTTACCACGTCGGCAAGACGCAGGATCCACTTCGCAATATCGTAGTCGGTCCATACGTACGTCGTCTCTTCGCCGCCGATCGTAAGCACGTAGTTTCCGTTATCGGCGCCCTCGGTGAGACGAACCGCCATGTGGTATTGTCCCGGTTTTGCGGGTGCTTCTGTCATGCAGTCGTCCAGCGTATACTTCCACGTTTCGTCGTTGGATTGTCCGTAGTAGTACACGTCGTAATCCACCAAACGAAGGATATCGGGATTACCCAAAAGCCCCACGGAATTGAGTCGTACCGTGCCGTTTTGCGGCGTAAGCTCGGCCGTAAGCCGACGCGGCCGGATGGTAAACGTCAGCGCATCGGAGTAAGCGCCCACGTAGTTAAGCGTCTCGGGAATCCGTACGCGCACGAGATACGTACCGGCATCGGTAGGCGCCGTCTCGGAATACTCGGGCACCAAATCCATCGCCGCAAACTCGTAGACCGCGGTGTTCAGACCGAAGCTGATTTCGGCACCCGTCACGCGGAAGGAATCCTTGTGTGTCGCCAACGCGTCTTTGCCGTCATATTCCCAACCGAGTGTGTTGCCGTTCTTATACGAAAGCGTCACGCCGTTGTGCGTATTACGGGTAATACGGAAACGAAGCGTATACACTTTCTCCAGGCCGGTCCATTTGTAGTTGACGTAGAAGCTGTCTTTGAGCGTGACGTAGGCATTGTAATATCCCACGTCCAGACCGGTATCGGTCGTTACTTCGTAGAACAGCGTATTGATGCCCGACACGCCGCTGTAGCTTACCCACAAATCTTCGATGCTGTCGCGCGTTTCTTGCGACAAACCTTGTTCCGTACCGCTGTACGGCAAGGTAAGGTATCCGTTGCGCGCCGCCGCATCGGCCAAATCCTGCCCGTCTACTTCGTACTTGTCGATGGTGTAGATTGCCGACACAACCGTCGCCGTGTAGTTGTTGTTCTTGTAGGTTGCCTGCTGTGCTTGCGTAAGCG
>CAMUPJ010000111.1 GCA_947090725.1 uncultured Clostridia bacterium | reverse complement strand
CGGCAACAATAAATGCGCCGATTTCGGTTGCGAACATTGCCCACCAAATTCCGTCCACTTTGAGCAAATACGGCAAAAGAAAGACGAACGCAATTTGAAATACAAACGCTCTTAAAAACGATAAAACCGCCGATATAACCCCATTGTTCAATGCGGTAAAGAAACCGGAAGAATAAATATTTATTCCCGAGAAAATAAACGCAAACGAGTAAGTCTGAACGCATAGACCGTAAGATTATAAAGTTCTTGGTCATACCCCACAAACAGTTTAGCCAGCGGAATTGCAAGTGCTTGCGCAAGCCCTGACAAAACTACACCCGTAATGCCTAAAATAAGCAAACTCTTTTTGAATACGTTTTTAAGTTCTGCGTGATTTTCCGCCCCGTAATTATATCCGACGATAGGCGCGCTACCGATAGTAAAGCCGATTTCTATCGCCACAAAAATGAATTGCACATACATAATTACCCCGTATGCCGATACGCCGTTCTTGCCTAAATATTCCATTAACTGAAAATTGTAAAGAATACTTGCGACAGACGATGCTACGTTTGTCAAAAGTTCGGACGAGCCGTTTCCGCAGGCTTTAAGCAGTGGCACAATTTGCAATTTTGTTTTTGCAAATCTCAGCAAACTACTGTTAGGTCGTGCAAAATAGATAAGCGGAATTACGCCGCCTAAAAGCTGACCTATGCCCGTTGCAACTGCCGCACCTACAATGCACCATTTGAATACCGCTATAAACAATGCGTCTAATGCGGCGTTTGCGCAACCTGCAATTAGCGTAACAATAAGTCCGAGTTTTGGTTTTTCCGCCGCGTAAAAGTTTCATTCGCTTTTTCTCTGTCGTTCTCGCCTATGATTTTAGCAACGAGAGCCGTTCCGCCCGTTCCCAGCATAAAGCCCATACCGCCTAAAATCATTGTAAACGGCATAATTAAATCGATTACACCGTAAATCGACGATAATAAAAGCGGAAAAGTTTTTTGTACGTGAAATTGTCTGAAATTTGAATTGTCTTTTTTCTACACCTTTATAAAAATAACGCCCGATTATTTACTGAAATAACCGAGCGCACTCGACATCTTCTTCGACAACTGCTTTATAAAAGCGTAGCACTGCGGTGCTGTTGTCCTCCGATGACACTAATATTCAACTGTTGTATAGTCTATAATTTTTATGTGTAATTGTCAATCGAAATAAGCCGTGTTGTAGAATAAATTCAAAAAAATATTGCGCAACCGACTATTGCTTTATAAACCTTATACCTTTTATTTGAGATAAATGACAAATCCAAACCCGTCGCCAATCGGCACTACAAGGTTCGGATTATTATCGTTTGGTATACCGGACAGTCCCGCAGGATTTTGTATCCGCGGGATTTTTGTGCGCGGCGATGAAATGCCGTAGTTCGGCAAACGGGTATCGGCGACAAAAAGTGAATATCTTCCATGGAAAGAATTTCGTCTTTCGGTTGCCAAACGGCGGCGGGTGTGCTATATTGGAAATAAGAAACGGAGAATACGGTTTATCATAGAGGAAGGGAAAAATGCGTGAGAAAAAGTATCTCGGAATAGAATTCGGCTCCACGCGCATCAAAGCGGTGCTGATTGACGAAAAGGGCGGCGTGTTGGCGGCGGGCGCGCACGAGTGGGAAAACGCGCTTGTGGGCGGCTATTGGACGTATGATTTGGCGGACGTAATAAAAGGCATGCAGGCAAGCTATGCCGCCCTTAACGAAGCGTATGTTGCAAAAAACGGGCAACCCGTACGTAAAATCGACGGTTTGGGAATTTCCGCTATGATGCACGGCTACTTGGCGTTTGATGAACAATACAACTTGCTCACGCCTTTTCGCACTTGGCGTAATACCAATACAGCGGCGGCGTCAGAAGAACTGGGCAAAGAACTGCATTTCAATATGCCGCAGCGTTGGAGCGCGTCGCACTATTACCAAGCGGTAATAGACGGAGAAAAACACGTGCAAAAAGTTGCGCATTTGCATACGCTGGCATCTTACGTGCATTATCTTCTCACGGGCAAGAACGTTATCGGCATAGGGGACGGGAGCGGCATGTTCCCCGTTGACAAAGACGACTACGATAAGACGCGTATACAAAAGTACAATGCCCTGCTCAAAGCGCACGGGGTGCATAAAGACCTGCACGAACTGTTGCCGCGCGTTTTGCTTGCGGGCGAGAATGCGGGAACGCTTACCGAACATGGCGCAAAATTGCTCGATCCGAGCGAGCATTTGCAAGCGGGGGCGGTGTGCTGCCCGCCCGAGGGCGATGCGGGAACGGGCATGACGGCGACGTGCGCCGTGCAAGAAAAAACGGGCAACGTGTCGGCAGGAACGTCGGCGTTTGCCATGATCGTGCTAAGCGAACCTCTCAACAATGTGTATCCCGAAATAGATATGGTAACAACACCCGACGGAAAACCCGTTGCCATGGTGCACGTAAACAACTGTACGAGCGAGATAAACGCGTGGGCGGGCATATTCGCCGAGGTGATAGCGTTGGCAGGCGGGAGTATACCAAAAGGGGAACTGTTTACACGATTGTTCCAAGTATCGCAAAACAGCGACGACGCTTGCGGCAAATTCGTGGGATACAATTTTTTGTCCGGCGAACCCATCGCGGGGACGGCGAACGGAGCGCCGCTACTGTTGCGTGCGCCCGACGGCAAGCCCACCTTGGCGAACTTCATGCAAATGCAAATCTATTCCGCGCTTGCGACCCTGCGCATGGGTATGGAAATTTTGGAACAAGAGAAAGTGCAAGTGAAAGAGATTTGCGGGCACGGAGGATTTTTTAAGACAGAGTACATAGGGCAGAATGCCATGAGCGCGGCAGTGAATGCTCCCGTTACGGTGATGAAAAACGCGGGCGAGGGCGGCGCGTGGGGTGTTGCTCTGTTGGCGCTCTATACCGCCGATAAAAAGGGGACGCTGGCCGAGTTTTTGCAAACGGTGTTTGCCGACGTAGAGAAAACCACGGTTACGGCAAGCGAGCAAGAAAAGAAAAAATTTGCCGCGTTTATGGCGTGCTATAAGGCAAACCTGACGGTAGAGAAACTTGCTTCGGAGGTAGAGTAAATGCTCGACGAACTCAAAAAGAAAGTATGCGAACAAAATCTCGCGCTGGTAAAACACGGGCTTGTGGTGCTCACATGGGGCAACGTGAGCGGCATAGACCGAGAAAAAGGACTTGCGGTAATTAAGCCGAGCGGCGTGTCTTACGACAATATGACGGCAAACGATATGGTCGTAGTGGACTTAAACGGCAACGTGGTGGAAGGGAAATACCGTCCGTCGTCCGATACGCCCACGCATCTATATTTATATAAAGCGTTCCCCGATGTGGGCGGTATCGTGCACACCCATTCTACCTATGCCACGGCATGGGCGCAAGCGGGGAGAAGTATTCCCGCCTATGGTACTACGCACGCCGACGCATTTTACGGTAGCGTACCGTGTGCGAGAGCGCTTACGAAAGAAGAAGTGGAAAACGAGTACGAGTACAATACGGGGGTGGTGATCGCCCAAACATTCCAAGACAAAGACAGCAACGCCGTTCCCGCCGTGCTGGTAAAAAATCACGGACCGTTTACGTGGGGGGCAACGCCCGAAAAGGCGGTAGAGAATGCCGTGACCTTAGAGGCCGTGGCAAAAATGGCGATAGAAACCGAGCGTATAAACCCCAAGGCGGGCAAAGTGGATAAATACTTGTTGGATAAACATTACTTCCGCAAGCACGGCAAAAACGCCTATTACGGGCAGAAAAAATAATACGATATATAAGGAGGATTTGGCAATGCAGAACATACCCGAAGTGAAGATGGGAATCGTTGCGGTTTCGCGCGATTGCTTTCCCGAAAGTCTGTCGGTGAACAGGCGCAAGGCGCTTGTGGCCGCCTACCAAAATAAGTACGGCAAAAAAGATATTTACGAGTGCCCTATATGCATAGTAGAAAGTGAAGTGCAAGCCTTGCAGGCAATCGAGGACTTGCAAAAAGCCAAGTGCAATGCTCTCTGCGTGTACTTAGGCAACTTCGGACCGGAAATAAGCGAAACGCTTTTGGCGCAGAAATTCGACGGCCCCGTAATGTTCTGTGCGGCGGCGGAAGAAAGTTCGGCTAAACTCATGGACGACCGCGGCGACGCATACTGCGGCATGCTCAACGCAAGCTATAATCTCAAACTCAGAAACGTGAAAGCGTACATACCCGAGTACCCCGTGGGCGACGCGGCGTATTGCGCCGACCTTATTCACGATTTTTTGCCTATTGCAAGAGCGATTATAGGCTTACGTAGCTTAAAGATCATTTCGTTCGGACCGCGCCCCTCGAACTTTCTTGCCTGCAATGCGCCCATTAAGCAACTGTATAATATGGGCGTGGAGATAGAGGAAAACAGCGAACTGGACCTATTCGAGTCGTTCCACAAGCACGACGGCGACAAACGTATTCCCGAAGTGGTAGCGGACATGGAAAAGGAGCTGGGTAAGGGCAATAAAAAGCCGGAGATACTCGCTAAACTTGCGCAGTACGAGCTCACTCTCTTGGATTGGATAGAGGCGCATAAGGGCAGTAAACGGTATGTTGCGATCGCGGGCAAATGCTGGCCGGCGTTTCAAACGCAGTTCGGGTTTGTGCCGTGCTATGTAAATTCCCGACTTACGGGCAAGGGTATCCCCGTAAGTTGCGAAGTGGATATTTACGGGTGCCTAAGCGAATACATAGGCGCGTGCGTAAGCGAAGACGCGGTAACGCTACTCGACATAAACAACTCCGTGCCCAAGGATATGTTTGACGGAGAAATCGCCGAAAAATACGACTACGCTTTTACCGATACGTTTATGGGCTTCCACTGCGGCAATACGTGCAGCAGTAAAGTATGCAATCCTACGATGAAATACCAAAAGATCATGGCGCGCTCTTTGCCGATAGAAGTGACCAACGGAACGCTCGAAGGGGATTTAACACCGGGCGACATTACGTTCTACCGCTTGCAGTCCACGGCGGACAATCACTTGTACGCATACGTGGCGCAAGGCGAGATTTTGCCGGTGGCAACGAACAGTTTCGGAGGGATCGGCGTGTTTGCCATAAAGGAAATGGGCAGGTTCTATCGGCACGTGCTGATAGAAAACGGCTTCCCGCACCACGGCGCGGTGGCGTTCGGGCACTACGGCAAAGCGCTGTATGAAGTGTTCAAGTATGTAGGCGCGGAGAAGATAGGGTACAATCAGCCCAAGTCCGTTCCCTACAAAACGGAGAATCCTTTTTAGAGACGAAGGGATATCATTTTCTTGCCCGTCGATACCGACTACCCCGAAAACAGTTGCTTTTCTTTCGGGAAAAGTGATATACTGTTTTGCGGTGACTCATGTGTCGCCCTACTTATACGGAAATTTATATCGGAGGTAAAAAACGTGCATTTTTCAAAAGACGTAGAAAGAATGATTTGCGTCAAAAAAGGCCCTCATCACGGTCCCGCGCCCATTCCCGAAGAGGGGAAATGGGTACAGGCTAAACAGATCGGCGATATCAGCGGCCTCACCCACGGTGTGGGCTGGTGTGCGCCGCAACAGGGCGCCTGCAAGCTCACGCTCAATGTAAAAGAAGGTATTATCCGCGAGGCGCTCGTAGAAACACTCGGTTGTTCGGGTATGACGCACTCGGCGGCAATGGCAGGCGAAATTCTTCCCGGCAAAACGCTTTTAGAGGCGCTCAACACCGACCTTGTGTGCGATGCGATCAATACCGCCATGCGCGAACTTTTCTTGCAGATCGTATACGGACGGACGCAATCGGCGTTCAGCGAAGACGGATTGGAGATCGGCGCGGGACTGGAAGACCTCGGCAAAGGTACGCGTAGTCAGATCGGAACCATTTATTCGACGGAAGCCAAAGGGGTACGGTATCTCGAAATGGCCGAAGGATACATCACCAAACTTGCGCTTGACAAAGAAGGACTTGTCATCGGTTATGAGTTCGTCAAGCTGGGTGTAATGATGGAAAAGATCCGCGGCGGTATGGACGCAAACGAAGCGCTCAAGTCTTCCACCGG
>CAMUPJ010000110.1 GCA_947090725.1 uncultured Clostridia bacterium | reverse complement strand
ATGTTTCCTACCTGGGCTTATTGTTTTATGTGCTCTTTACGCTCTTGTTTGTTTTGGTTACGGGGCGACAAAAGAGCGTGACGCCGCTCAAAGTTACGCCGCGTATCGTTCGGCTGAGCATGCTTTCGTTTGTACTGTTTTTCGCGGCTTCGGCGGCGCTCCTGTTTGCGGGAAAATTCATGCGGATTCAATACAGTCTGATAGGACTTATGCCGCTTACGGTGCCGTTACTCGTGCTTGCGGCGCATTATCTTCTTTGGCCGTTCGAGACGCTCAATAACTACGGATATATCGTCAAAGCGCGTAAAAAGCTTCGCCGTATGCCGAAGCTGATCCGTATCGGGATTACGGGAAGTTACGGAAAGACCACGGCGAAAAATATCCTGGCGACCATGCTTTCCGAGAAATACGATGTTTTGTACAGTCCGTCGAGCTATAACACGCCGCTCGGAATAGCCAAAGTGGTCAACTATGACTTAAAGCCTGCGCATCAGATTTTGATAGCCGAGATGGGGGCGCGTCGACGGGGCGATATTGCACAGTTGGCCGAATTGGTCAAACCGAATATCGGAATGATCACGTCGGTGGGACCGCAACATTTGGCTACTTTCGGTTCGGTAGATACGGTCGCAGAAACAAAATATGAATTATGCGAAGGACTTGCTCCCGGCGGTTTGGCGGTATTTTCGGCAGATAACGAGTATACGACGGCAATGTATGCACGGCACGGAGGAGAAAAGCGGCTTGCCGGTGCGGGTTCTGCCGAGGGGGTAAGCGTTTGGTATGAAGACGTTTCTTTCGGGCCTGCGGGAACGCGCTTCACGCTCTCATGTGCGGGGAAAACGGCGACGGTAACGGCGAAACTATTGGGACGGCATGTACCCTCTTTGATTTCGCTCTGTGCGGCGGTCGCACTCGAGCTGGGGGTGGAATGGGAGACGATTGTCCGTTCCGTAGAGACGCTTGCGCCGGTAGAACACAGATTGCAACCTATTATCAACGGCGACGTCGTTGTGTTGGATGATGCTTACAACAGCAATGCGGCAGGCGCGCGCAATGCGTTGGAAGTACTGGCGGCTTTTGAGGGAACGCATATTATCATTACTCCGGGACTTGTGGAATTGGGCGAAGCGGAAGCGGAAGCCAATTACAATTTGGGACGGGAAGTATACGGGCACGCCGATTATGCGTTTTTTGTGGGGACTCGTGCCGAGCAACTGAAAAAGGGCGCCATAGAAGCGGGTATGGATGCGTCGCATATTACGATATGCGCTACGCGAGAGGAAGCCGTGCAACAATCGACGGCCGTTACGGGCAAAAAGGTGATTTTGTTTGAAAACGATTTGCCCGACAATTTGTAGAAGCAAAAGGAGAATATCGTGGCGAAAGCAAAGTGTAGAACCGCCTTTGTTGTCGGCGGTAGCGGCGCCATAGGCGCGGAAATTTGCCGCGTATTGGCGCGTGACGGATATCGCGTAGCCATCGGCTACAAATCGCATGTATCCGAGGCGCAAGCACTTGCCGATGAGATAACCGTTGCGGGTGGGACAAGCAGCGCCTTTTTCTGCGACGTATGCGATATGTCTTCCGTGACGGCGACCAAGGAATCGATAGAAAAAGCATACGGGTTGGTCGATACGGTAGTGAATTGCGCGGGGCGCGAAGCCTACCGACTGTTATGCGATGAGACGGCTATCGGGATCGCCGAGACGCTCTCTGTGGATCTGCAAGGTTCTGTTGCCGTGTGTCGTGTTTTTTCGCCCGATATGGTAAGCGCGCGGTTCGGCCGTATTGTCAATATTTCTTCCGTTTGGGGCGTTTGCGGTGCCGCAATGGAGACGGTTTACAGCGCGGCCAAGGCGGGGATTATCGGCTTTACCAAGGCATTGGCAGCCGAATTGGCGCCTTCTTGCGTTACGGTGAATGCTGTCAGTCCCGGGTTCATCGATACGCCGATGAATGCGCGGTTTACCGCTTCGGAGCGTGCTGCGATTGCCGAAGAAATTCCTATGGGACGGTTCGGAACGCCCTCCGACGTGGCGCAAGCGGTACGCTTTTTTGCGGAAGAAGCGTCTGCGTATATTACGGGGCAAAATCTTGTGGTAGCGGGCGGTTACAAAAATTTGTAAGCGAGATCCGACGAAGGAAGATACTTTGCCTTCCTCACAGAGAATTGCGTATCGAAAAGTGCGTCACGGCGGGCGCACTTTTTTTTCAAATTGTTTGAAATTTGTGACGTATTCGTCTTGATAAATCGAATAATATAGTGTATAATGATAGTATCAAATTATAAAAAGGAATCTTGATTATGTTAGTGAAAACAAAGGCAAAGATAGGCGTTTTCTCTATTGCATTGGGAGCGTATTTACCGCAATTCCCTTCGCTTGTACCCGAATTCAAAGCGCAGTATACCGCTTTCAAAAAGACGTTGCCCAATACCGTCGAAATCATTGACGGCGGAATGGTAACGACAAAAGAGCAGTCGCAGGCGGCAGGGGACAAATTCCGCGCAGCGGATGTGGATCTGGTGTTTATGCAGCTCCTTACTTACGCGACTTCCTATAATATGCTGCCCGCCGTAAAAGATTTGGACGTTCCCGTGGTGCTTGTAAATATACAGAAACTCAAAGCGCTCGATTACGATCATACCGATATCGCATCGTGGCTCGGAGAAGGTTATGCTTGCGGCGCGGTAGGCGAAATGGTTGCCGATCTGGAAAGATACGGAAAAAGACATGCCGTGATTACCGGCGTGGTAGAAGGCGGAGACGCCGCGGTGCAAGCGGAAATCGAGGACTGGTGCCGTGCCGCCCAGGTAAGAAGAAGATTCCGCGACACGAATATCGCGCAAATCGGCAGACCGTATCCCGGTATGATGGATTTGTATATAGATGAATCCAATTTGTACAGAAGAATGCATCTTTATACCAAACAGTTCGATTGGGAAAAGATGTGGGCTATTGCCGACAATATCACCGATGAAAAGGCGATTCGTGCAAAAGCACAGGATATTTTGGATACGTTTGATATCGAAGGCGGCGGAACCGTTGAAAAAGTATGGGAAATGGCAAAGTATGTGGTAGCCTTCGAACAGTGGGTCAAAGACGAACAGCTGGGCCTTATCGCTTCGCACTACGACGGATTTGCACAGGGTAAGGCAGGGGTACTCGACAGTATGCTGATTCCTGCGTTCTCCATGCTCATCAAGCAAGGCACCGCATGTGCCGTAGAAGGCGATATGAAGGTCGCTATGGCAATGAGTATTCTGAAGACCGTTTCAGGCACGGGGCAACTTGCCGAAATGTATTCGATCGATTTTAACGACGATATTGCGATCATAGGTCACAGCGGTTCGGGTGACGCCGATATATCCGACAAAAAGCCGACCATGAAAATCGTTAAAGTTTTCCACGGTAAGACCGGCGGCGGCTATTTGACGCAATTCTATCCTCATACCGGTCCCGTCACATATCTTGCAATCACCCAAGACGGCGACGGACATTTTAAGTTTATTGTGGCCGAAGGAGTTAACGAGGAAGGCAAAATCTTGTCTTTCGGAGATACCAACATGCGAACGCGCTTTACCTGCGGCGCAAGAGAGTTTGTGAACCGTTGGAGCGAGTGCGGCCCGACGCACCACTTTGCGGCGGCAACCGGAAGACATATCGACACGATTTTGAAAGTTGCGAAAATATTCAACGTACCCGTCGATATTGTCACAAGATAAAGTAAAGATGAAAAGAGACGAGTAAAAGATATATACCGTTTTAACGAAGCCCTATGGGCAAAAAAATTTGAGTTGAATGCAAAGCGCGCGACATTATGTCGCGCGCTTTTACCATATGTCATTTGTTTTTAGCGGGATAGGATAGATTCCATATGTAGATTATGCAAATTTCATTAAGTACCGATAAGTTGATTTTTACTTAAAATTGTGCTATATTCAAATTGTTTGATTGAGAAATTATCCGGTAATGCGGCATAGAGGATTGCCGAAATCAATAGGGGAAGACGGATTGTACAAAGGAAACTATGAAAGAGCGATTAAAACAACTGAAAAATTTCCATTGGCGATTATTTGCGGCTTTATGTGCCTTGGCGCTTATTCCTGCTATATATCAAACAATTAAAACTTTTATTATAGCGTCGAATAATCAAAGTGCCGTATTTGATATTGTAGGGCAAATGGAATGGTTTGACTTAATCAATGAAACCTTACAGGCATTTTTGGTAATTCCGTTGTATTCCATACTGAACAAAATCTTTAAGAGTGACGAGCAAAATTTCGCAAAACATACATTCAAGACGGGATTATTGACTTTTCTGATTTACACGCTTTTTTCGATAGGCGTACTCATTTACGGGGTTGTGCTGATAAAAGCAATGAACCCTCATGAAATAGACGTAGCTACCGTAAATGCTTATTTGCAATTGGAAACCGTTGCATTTATGATCGGAATCATTGTCAGTTTTGTAAACGTTGTTTTTGTTGTGGTCGGCAAAGACAAAAATGTCTATATTTTTTTGGCAGTAAATACGGTACTCTCTATTGTTGCCGATTTTGTCTTCATACCGAATTGCGGTATTTATGGTATTGCGATATCCAATATAGCGGTAAATTCCGTACTTGCAATATCCAGTTTTGTATTGCTTTATATGCAAAAGTATATCCGGTTTTGTCGGTTTCATAAAAGCGATTGGCCGATACTGAAAGAATGGTGCAAAATCGGCGTTTTTTCGGGGGTGCAACAATTTATCGACAATTTGATTTATGCCGTATTGGTATGCAAAATGGTAAATATGGTTGCCGAACAAGGAAATTATTGGATTGCAAATAACTTTATATGGGGTTGGTTGCTTATTCCCATAACAGCATTATCGGAAGTAATAAGGCGAGATTGTAAGGATGGATACACGAACTTAAATCAGTTCAATTACTACTGTATTGCCATAGCTGTCGTTGCAGTTTGGGCAATTACGATTCCTTTGTGGATCCCATTTTATCGATATGCGGAAAATCTACAGAATGCAAGCGAGATTTTTTCTATTACGGTGAAACTTGTACCATTCTATATCGCTTATGTCGGATGTGCAATAATCGACAATATTTTCGTAGGACTGGGTAAAACGGTATATAATGCCATAAATTCGCTGATTATCAATTTGGTATATTACGGCATATTTTACATACTATATGCAACGAGTGTCGTGACATTTACAATGAACGTAATTATTATGATGTTCGGATGGGGAATGGTTGTTCATTTTGTCCTATCATTGGCAGAAGAAAAACTATTTTTACGCAAATTCGAAATGCAAAAGAAAGCATGACAATCTCTGTCGATACAGTAATCCATTTCGGATAAAGTAAAAGCGCGGCCATACTGCCGCGCTTTATGCTTTGCAATTTATACTTGCTTTTTAGTCGTCAAACTGATCGAGGAACGAATCGGATTTTTGTTCTTGCTTTTCTTCTTTTTCGGCGGATTCCGCATCGGATTGCGCAGTGGTTTCGGACGTCGCGGTTGCGGATTCTTCTGCGGTTGCGGTGGTTTCGCTTTCCGCAGGTGCGTCGGCCGTCGGCTCTTCCGCAGGAATCGTTTCCTCAGCAGAAGTCGGCGCTGCGGCTTCTTTCGATTTCTCCGTCGCTTTTTCCGTTTGTGCGTCGTCGTCAAATGCGTCGTACTGCGCATCGGTTGCAGTGTTTTCCGCTACATCGGAAACCTTTTCCGCATCGTCGGACTTGGCATTATGATCTACGTTCAGCGTGGCTGTGCGGTCATACGAAGCTTGTTTTGTGGCAGGGCCTTTCTTTGCGGCACGCTTCTCGAGAATTCTGCGTATCATGAATCCGATGAGTGCAATCAGGATGGCTACCGCAAACAAGATAGAGGGGATGAGCCACCAAGACATCGTGGAGTCTCCGGAGGACGAGGAGCTGTCGTCACTGTCGCTGTCGTCACCGGCTACGCTCAAGTCGGCCAACAAAGCATTCTGATAGGTGGTATCGTAATCTTTGTTTTTGTCGCGCTTGGCGATTTCCGTTTCGGCAGTTTCATAAGCTACGTTGGTAATATCCGTATAGCTGATGCTGTTG
>CAMUPJ010000109.1 GCA_947090725.1 uncultured Clostridia bacterium | reverse complement strand
TGCTTGGAATACACCGTCTGATATCGCTCTCGGTCGTCCAACTTTTCTTTTATATACGGTGGGAGCGGCATTTCGCCGATCTGAGACAATACGGATTCAAATACGCCGTCGCATGCAAACCGTACTTGCACCAGTCCCTCTTCACCCACTTGCAGAATTTCCGCTTTGAGTGCGGGCGAAAACGTAACGACACTCCCCGCTTTCAAACGTTTTGCGGGACGCGCCAATACTTCCCAATCGGTCAGACTTTTTCGCTTGTGCAACAGAAATTCTATGTGCGCACCCGTATCTTGCTTGATGCCGAAAATTCTCGCAGGCAAAACACGCGTATTATTGATAACCAGTATATCACCCTTTTGCAAATACTGCGGCAAATCCCGAAAAATACGGTGCTCCGTCAGATCTTTTGTGCGGTCATATACCAAAAGACGCGAACTGTCTCGCGGAAACACAGGCGTCTGTGCAATTTGCTCTTCGGGCAAATCGTAATAAAAGTCGCTTTTCTTCATGGAAACACCTATTTTTCCGCAAATCCCATTTGTTCGCCTAAGCCCGCTTTGGGCGGAAAGCCCAAATGACGATACGCGGCGGGAAGACATATCCGACCACGCGGCGTACGCGCAATAAACCCGAGTTGCAGTAAATACGGCTCCACTACATCCTCGATGGTAACGCCTTCTTCATTGATCGCCGAAGCGATGGTGTCGAGTCCTACCGGCCCACCGTCGAACTTATCGATAATCGTGCCGAGATACTTCCGATCATTAAAATCCAGTCCCAATCCGTCGACTTCCATCAGATCCAATGCACGTTTACATAGCGCCAAATCCACCTGCCCGTCTCCGTCCACTTCCGCAAAATCACGCACGCGCTTAAGAAGTCGATTGGCAATACGAGGCGTTCCGCGCGAACGACGCGCAATCTCCACAGCCGATTCGGGCGACAACTTTACTTTAAGAATCGTCGCGCTCCGCCGAACAATGACAGCCAATTCTTCGGGGCTATACATTTCCAATCGACAAATCACGCCAAAACGATCCCGAAGCGGGCCTGTCAACATTCCGGCACGCGTCGTTGCGCCGATAAGCGTGAAATGCGGCAAATTCAGTCGCATGCTTCTGGCAGACGGCCCTTTTCCTATCACGATATCCAGCGCATAATCTTCCATAGCCGGATACAATATTTCTTCCACCGATCGATTCAAACGATGGATTTCATCCACAAACAGAACATCGTTTTCGTTCAGATTGGTAAGAATCGCCGCCAAATCCCCCGCGCGCTCAATAGAAGGCCCGCTGGTAATCCGTAGTTGCACCCCCAATTCCGTCGCTATTATGTGTGACAAAGTAGTCTTTCCCAGGCCCGGAGGACCGTACAAAAGCACGTGATCCAAGGCTTCTTTGCGTTTTTTACTCGCTTCGATAAAAACTTTCAGGTTGCTTTTTACCTTATCTTGCCCCACATAATCATCCAACGTTTTCGGACGCAACGTCACGTCCAACTCACTGTCGACAGAAGTCATTGTACTCGTAATATATCTTTCTTCGTCCATATCTTCTCCTCGCCGTTATCCCTTCAAGGCCGCCAATACAATATCTTCCGTACGCATATCCGGACGCTCCACACGAGCAACCGCCGCTTGCGCATCTTGTCGCGTGTACCCCAACGACATAAGTGCCTCCACCGCTTCGGAATTTACCGAAACCGTCAATCCGAACGGCGAGGCGACCGCCGTGTATTCCGTTCCTTGCGACAATTTATCCCGCAATTCCACTACCAATCGCTCGGCCGTCTTTTTCCCGATCCCTTTAATCTTACTCAACCGATTTACGTCTGCGCGCACTATAGATGATATTATGTCTGACAAACTAGCGCTATTCAGTATGGATATAGCCATTTTACAGCCGATTCCCGATACATTTATCAGTTTTAAAAACAATTCCTTTTCGGCAAGATCGGCGAATCCGTACAGACTCATCTCGTCCTCTCGAACGCTCAAATAGCTGTATATTTTGCACATGTCGCCGATCTTTCCCAGCTTTTCCACGGTGGAAAAACTGGCATACAGTTCGTATCCTACGCCCCCCGCTTCCACAACAACGATATTCTCGTCGGTATAAGTCAATATTCCTTTGATGTAATGATACATATTGTGTGTCCTTTCAGTTCAGAATCCGTTGCGCGTATTCGCCGAAACTTGCATGACATACGGCGGCAGCCAAAGCATCCGCCACGTCGTCCGGCTTGGGAATCTTGTCCAGACGCAGCAAAGCTTTTACCATATATTGCACCTGATGCTTTTCCGCCCTGCCGTTGCCGGTCAACGCTTGCTTAATTTGCAACGGCGTATATTCATACAGTCTCCCGCATTTTTTGATGGCGCATAACAAAATCACCCCGCGCGCTTGCGCCACTTTGATTCCCGTGGTGATATTCGTATTGAAAAACAGTTCTTCCACCGAAACCACATCGGGACGGAATTTATCGATAATAGCGGTCAACGCTTCGTCCAGCATCGCCAAACGCACGGGAATACTCTCTTCCTTGGGCGTTTGAATTACTCCGTAATCGATTGCCGAAAGCGCGGCGCCTTCTTTTCGTATCACACCGTAACCGATCGTTGCGTATCCGGGATCTATTCCCAAAATAACCAAAATATTCGCCGCCTTTTTCTTGCTTATTTGCGAAAAATGTATTATTATAAATATAGTATTATTTTTATACAAAGTCAAGTGATTGACACATCAAGGAGTTATTTATGGCAAAAATGAAGATTGTACTTGCGTATTCCGGCGGTCTCGACACCACGATTATCATTCCGTGGCTGAAAGAAAACTACGACTGCGACGTAATCGCCGTAGCAGCCGACGTAGGGCAAGGCGAAGAACTGAATCCGTTGCATGAAAAAGCGATTAAAAGCGGCGCCGCCAAAATTTTCGTGGAAGATCTGACGGAAGAATTCGTACGCGATTACGTATTCCCCACGCTGAAAGCGGGCGCTGTCTACGAGGGCAAATATCTGTTGGGTACCAGTTTTGCTCGCCCCGTTATCGCAAAGCGCCTGGTAGAAATCGCAGAGCGTGAAGGCGCTACCGCTATCTGCCACGGTTGCACCGGCAAAGGCAACGATCAAGTGCGGTTCGAACTTTCCATAAAAGCGCTCAGCCCCGATATGAAAATCATCGCTCCCTGGAGAATCTGGGATATCAAATCTCGCGAGGAGGAAATCGCTTACGCCGAAGCGCGTGGTCTGGATGTTCCCGTAACCAAAAAGCATCCTTACTCTATGGACCGCAACATTTGGCATCTTTCGCATGAAGGCAGCGATCTCGAAGACCCTTGGAATGAGCCCAAAGACGAAATGTTGCTTATCAGCAAACCGCTGTCGCAAGCGGCCGATAAGGCGGAGTATGTGGAAATTCAGTTCGATAAAGGCGTTCCCGTAGCCGTAAACGGCAAAAAGCTTTCCCCTGCCAAATTACTTGAAACGCTCAACGAAATCGGTTCTAAACACGGTGTGGGCGTATGCGACATGGTGGAAAACCGTCTCGTAGGCATGAAATCCCGTGGCGTGTACGAAAATCCCGCCGGGTCCATTCTGTATGCCGCACACCACAACTTAGAAGAGCTTACCCTCGACAGAGCTACGTTCCACTACAAAGAATCGGTCGCGCTTCGTTTTGCCGAATTGGTCTACGACGGAAACTGGTTCACCCCACTCAGGGAAGCGCTCAGCGCGTTTGTGGATTCCACACAATCGACGGTAACCGGTACGGTGCGCCTCAAACTTTACAAGGGCAACATTATCGGTGCCGGCGTAAAATCTCCTTACTCTCTATACGACGAGGATATCGCGACATTCGGCGCCGATGAAGTATACGACCAAAAAGATTCGGAAGGGTTTATCAATTTGTTCGGCTTACCCTTGAAAGTTCGCGCCAAAATGCTTCGCAAAAACGCAAAAAAATAAAGGAACTATCCGTCAATGAAAATGTGGTCCGGACGCTTCAAATCTTCCCTTGATGATTTGGCCGATGTATTCAACAGTTCTCTTCCCGTAGACAAGCGCTTGTACAAGCATGACATTATGGGAAGTATTGCACATGCAACCATGCTGGGCGAATGCGGAATCATCCCGAAAAACGATGCCGAAAGCATCTGCTCTGCCCTATCGGAAATATCGGCCGATATTACGAACGGAAAATTGGAAATAGCCGATGCCGAAGACATCCACATGTTCGTCGAACAGGAACTGACCGCACGTTTGGGGCAAATCGGCAAAAAACTCCATACGGGACGCTCGCGTAACGACCAAGTAGCGTTGGATATCCGCTTATATATGCGTGACGCCGTAACGGCTATTCTCACACAAATCCGACAGCTGATTTCCGTTTTGTGCGATATCGCATCGCAACATACCGACACATACATGCCTGCCTATACGCATATGCAAAAAGCGCAACCCACAACGCTGGCGCATCATTTGTGCGCCTACGCGGAAATGCTGTTACGTGACGGAGCGCGCATGTGTGACTGCCGCAAACGTATCAATGTAATGCCGTTGGGAAGCGGCGCTTGCACCACCACCTCCTATCCTATCGATCGGGAGCGTGTAGCGCAATTACTCGGGTTTCCCGAGGTAACACAAAATTCGTTGGACGGCGTATCCGACCGTGACTTTGCGATCGAGTTCCTGTCCGATTGTTCCATTCTCATGATGCATCTTTCCCGATTAAACGAAGAACTCATCTATTGGGCCAGCGAAGAGTTTTCTTTTGTCACGCTCAGCGATGCGTTCAGCACAGGCTCCAGCATCATGCCGCAGAAAAAAAATCCGGATATGAGCGAATTGATTCGCGGCAAAACGGGACGGGTATACGGTGATCTCATTACACTCCTGACCGTAATGAAAGGTTTACCGCTTGCTTATAACAAAGATATACAAGAAGACAAAGAAGCCATTTTCGACTGCGAAGATACCGTATCCATGTGCCTTCGGATTCTGACAGCACTGCTCCCCTCTCTTACATTCAACAAAAACGTGCTGCATGACGGCGCTGCCGGCGGTTACACGGCCGCTACGGATTGTGCCGACTATTTGGTTAAGAAAGGAATACCGTTCCGGGATGCACACAAAATCGTGGGAGAACTGGTGCGCTATTGTTGCGATAACAACAAACGTCTGGACACTCTTACTATAGAGGAATATAAGCAATACTCTGCCTTTTTTGAGGAGGACATTCTGCGCATCGTCGATATACCGCAATTGGTAAAAGCACGGAAAGCAATCGGCGGTCCGGCCGCGCAAACGGTAAAAACGCGTTTAGCGGAAATCCGAAAAATATCAGAAAATTTCAGCTGAAAAATTCAGCAAAACACAAAAGCAAAAGACCGGTTTGCGGTGTATTTCATAGTGACAAAAAACAAGGAAAATAATTGCGGTATTCCTTGTTTTCTACGATAAACAGTAATTTAGCGGAAAGAAAGGAATACAAGCGATGAAAAAACTTATAGCATATTGCGGGCTTGATTGTGAAAAATGTGATGCGAGAATTGCTACACTTCATAACGATAATGCTTTACGCAAAAAGGTTGCGAAACTTTGGTCGGAATTAAACGGCGTAGAAATCACACCCGAAATGATAAACTGCGAAGGTTGTCGAGTAGACGGAGTAAAAACACCGTTTTGTGATAGTCTATGCCCTATAAGACAGTGCGCGCTTATTAAAGGGTGCGAAACCTGCGGCAACTGTTCGACATTTAACGGTTGTCAGACTGTCAGTATGGTAATATCGAATAATACCGAAGCGTCGGGCAATCTTAAAAACAAACAGTGATCGATAAATTTCAATTCACCGAGAAAGAAAATGGCATTTGATTATAAGAAAGAATACAAAGAATTTTATATGCCGGCAAACAAGCCGTCTATCGTCACCGTTCCGAAAATGAATTACCTAGCAGTACGCGGTAAAGGTAATCCCAACGATGAGAACGGCGCGTATAAGAACTCAATCGGTCTTCTATATGCAATAGCGTTTACTATCAAAATGAGTTATAAAGGCTCGCACAAAATCGACGGGTATTTTGAATACGTTGTTC
>CAMUPJ010000108.1 GCA_947090725.1 uncultured Clostridia bacterium | reverse complement strand
GATCGGTCACCGGTATAGCCGATTATGCGTTCTCGGGCGTTACCGGTCTATTGAGTATCAAAATCCCCGCGGCCGTTAAAAACATCGGCACCCGCGCTTTCTCGGGTTGCACGTCTCTTTCTTCCGTAACTATAGAGGCGGGTGTAACGACGGTGGGCGGCTATGCGTTCAACGGTTGCACAAGTCTTGTGAGTATCGTTCTTCCCGCAGGTATCTCCATCGCCAACAGCATGTTCCAAGGCTGTACGTCTCTTTCCGATGTGACGATTGCCGAGGGGATTACCGAGGTGGGGAACTCGGCCTTCCAGGGTTGCACCTCGCTACAGAGCATTACTTTGCCGAGTAGCGTAAGTTCGATCGGAGCCAATGCGTTCAACGGTTGCACAGAGCTTCGGAGCGCAAGCATTCTTGCCGACGTGTCGGCATTGCCTTCGTCGTTGTTCTATAACTGCATTGCCCTCGAAAGTATAGTTTTGAGCGAATCCGTAACGGATATACCGCTTAATGCTTTCCAGAATGCGACGTTGCTTACAAAAGTTTACTATTTGGGTACTCCCGCGCAGTGGAGCGATGTGACAATAGAAGAACCGTATTGGTCTTGGGATGATCCTTCGCCGGTAGTTGGGGCTACAAAATTCTATTACAGCGCAACCGAGCCTACCGATACCGAGAATTCGTATTGGCACTATGAAAACGATACCGAAAAATCCGGCAATATACTGGTGTGGGGCGAAACGCAAAACTGAAATCACCGTACGCAAAACGAAGCAAGAAAATAAAAGATTCCGATGTGTATCGGAATCTTTTTTACATGCAAGCGCGGCGGGAAAAATTTTGTAAAATTTATTTTTGTCATTATACTTGACAACGGGGTTGGTATGGATGTATACTAAAAAGTGTGCGCTTTTCCATTTTTTGCAAAGGGAAGCGTGTGTGAAATTTGTGAATAAACATTATAAATAGAGGAGTAAACATGGCCGAAAGAACGATCAGAACGGTGAAATACGGAAACACCGAGCGCAAGAGCTTTGCGCAGATTCACGAAGTCATCGATATGCCGTACCTCATCGAGGTGCAAAAAGCGAGCTACGACGAGTTTTTGCAGAACGGTATCGATGAAGTTTTCAAGGATTTTTCGCCGATTACCGATTTTTCCAATCGTATCGAGTTGCACTTTTTGGGGCATAAGCTCGAGGAAAAACCCAAGTACACCGAGAAGGAATGCAAGGATCGCGACGCTACCTATGCCGCGCCTTTGCGGGTCAAAGTCCGTCAGGTAAAGACCGAAACGGGCGAGGTGATCGAGCAAGAGGTGTATATGGGCGATTTCCCGCTCATGACGCCCAACGGATCGTTCATAATAAACGGCGCCGAGCGCGTTGTGGTCAGCCAGCTTGTGCGCTCTCCCGGCGTTTACTTCAATTTTACTGCCGACCACAAGACGGGACAACCGCACTACAATGCCACCAACATTCCGTCGCGCGGCGCGTGGCTGGAATTTGCCGAAGACGACAAGGGCGTGCTGTGGGTGCAGGTGGACCGTATGCGCAAAGTGCAGGCGTCGGTGCTCATGCGTACGCTGGCTTCCGTGACGGGCGACGAGAAATTCCGCCAAAACGAAAAGCGCGCTTGGATTGCGCCCGACTATCCGATGTCCACCGACGAGGAAATCGCCGCGCTTTTCCATAAAGAGCCGCTCATGATGGGCACGCTCGACAAAGATACCGCAAAGACTCCGGACGAGGGGTTGGTGGAACTCAACCGCAAGCTCCGTCCCGGTGAAGTTCCCAATGTGGACAGCATTCGCGGCTATATCGAAGGCTTATTCTTTGACCGCAGAAAATACGACCTGAGCCGCGTGGGCAGATATAAGTACAACAAAAAGCTTGCGCTTGCCGCGCGTCTTGCGGGGCAGACGGCCGCCCAAGACGTTGTGGACGCCGATGGCGTATTGTACGTCAAGGCGGGGGACGTTATCGAAGAGTCCGTAGCCGTTGCCATTCAGAACGCGGGAATCAACCAGGTGGCCGTTGTTGTGGGATACGGTGAGATCAAAGAGCACGTCGTGATGGGAAATCGCCACGTGGACATCGCGGGATACTTGCCCGAGGGCGTGACGCCCGCCGATCTCGGCATCAACGAAAGAGTGTACTATCCCGTGCTTCGCGCGCTCATCGACGAAGCGGAAGGCAACGAAGACACGCTTTGTGCGTTGATCAAAGCCAATACGGATAAACTCATTGCCAAACATCTTTTGGTAGACGACGTGGTGGCTACCATCAATTATCTCATCGGACTCCGCTACGGCGTGGGGTATGTGGACAATATCGACCACTTGGGCAACCGTCGTGTGCGCAGTGTGGGCGAGTTGTTGCAGAATCAATTCCGTATCGGTATCGCCCGTCTCGAGCGCGTAATCCGCGAGAGAATGCAGATTCAGAACGAAGCGGAAGTTTCGCCGCAGAGCCTTATCAATATCCGTCCCATCTCCAGCGCGATCAAAGAGTTCTTCGGATCCTCTCAGCTCTCGCAGTTCATGGACGAATCGAACCCCATTGCGGAGTTGACGCACAAGCGTAAGCTTTCCGCTCTCGGTCCCGGCGGACTGAACCGCGAGCGTGCTTCCTTCGAAGTGCGTGACGTGCACTACACGCACTATTCGCGTATGTGCCCCATAGAGACGCCCGAAGGGCAGAACATCGGTCTGATTTCGTCTCTGAGTTGCTATGCGCGTATCAACGAGTACGGCTTCATCGAAGCGCCGTACCGCAAGGTAGAACCCGTGTACGACGAGGGCGGCAACCGTATCAACGGCAAGGTGACCGACGAAGTGGTGTATATGCCTGCCGACGAAGAGGATCGCTACCGCGTGGCGCAGGCCGGCGAAGCATTGGACGAAAACGGTTGCTTTGTCAACAGCCGTGTGCTGATGCGTTACCGCGACGATATTGCCGAAGTGGATCGGTCGTATATCGACTATGTGGACGTATCGCCCCGCCAGATGATCAGTGTGGCAACCGCGCTCATTCCTTTCCTCGAGAACGACGATACCAACCGTGCGCTCATGGGTTCCAACATGCAACGGCAGGCCGTGCCGCTCTTAAAGCCCGAAGCGCCCATTGTGGGTACCGGTATCGAGCATAAGATCGCTTACGACTCGGGCGTCATGGTGATTGCCCGCAAAGACGGCAAAGTCAGCTATGTGGACGCCGACGAAATTCAGGTCATCGAAGACGGCGGCGAAATCGCCACGTACAAACTCAAGAAATTTATCGGGT
Organism: uncultured Clostridia bacterium; assembly: GCA_947090725.1. Lineage (GTDB taxonomy): Bacteria > Bacillota > Clostridia > Christensenellales > Pumilibacteraceae > Pumilibacter. Next base: position 3,047 of record CAMUPJ010000108.1, on the reverse strand, counting down.
CCAACCAAGGCACGTGTATCAACCAGCATCCCATCGTTTCTACGGGCGAGAAAGTGCATAAAGGACAAGTGCTGGCCGACGGTCACTCCACGCAGAATGCGGAGTTGGCGCTGGGCCGCAACATTCTCATCGGCTTCATGTCGTGGGAAGGATATAACTACGAGGACGCTATCCTGATCAGCGAGCAACTCGTAAAAGACGACGTATTCACTTCCATTCATATCGAAGAACACGAACTCGAAGCCCGCGATACGAAACTGGGCGAAGAGGAAATCACCCGCGATATTCCCAACGTGGGCGACGATGCGCTCCGCAATCTCGACGAAGACGGTATCATCCGCGTGGGCGCCGAGGTGGACAGCGGCGACATTCTGGTAGGTAAAGTGACTCCCAAGGGCGAGACCGAGCTGACGCCGGAAGAGCGTCTCTTGCGCGCCATCTTCGGGGAAAAGGCCCGCGAAGTGCGCGACACTTCGCTTCGTGTACCGCACGGCGAGGGCGGTATCGTTGTGGACGTAAAAGTCTTCACGCGTGCCAACCGCGACGAAATGAGTCCCGGTGTGAACAAGCTCGTGCGCGTGTATATTGCGCAGAAACGTAAAATCAGCGTGGGCGACAAAATGGCGGGACGTCACGGAAACAAGGGCGTTATCTCCCGCATTCTGCCCAAAGAAGACATGCCGTTTATGGCGGACGGAACTCCCTTGCAGATCGTGCTCAATCCCTTGGGCGTGCCTTCGCGTATGAATATCGGGCAGGTGCTCGAGGTGCACTTGGGACTTGTTGCCAAAGCGCTCGGCTGGAAAGTGGCGACCCCCGTCTTCGACGGCGCGCTCGAGAGCGATATCCAAAAGCTTTTGCAGGAAAACGGCTTTGTCAACGAAGACGGCAAAGTGGACGGCAAAATTCAGATGTTCGACGGCCGGACGGGCGAACCGTTCGAAAACCGCGCGACCGTCGGGTATATGTACATGATCAAGCTCATTCACTTGGTCGACGATAAGATCCATGCGCGCAGTACCGGTCCTTATTCGCTTGTCACGCAACAGCCGCTCGGCGGTAAAGCGCAGTTCGGCGGACAGCGTTTCGGCGAGATGGAAGTGTGGGCGCTGTACGCTTACGGCGCGGCCAACATCTTGCAGGAGATCATGACCGTCAAGTCGGACGACGTGGTGGGGCGTGTCAAGACGTACGAATCCATTGTCAAAGGTCTCAATATTTCCGAGCCGGGCGTGCCCGAGTCGTTCAAAGTGCTCATCAAGGAATTGCAGGCGCTTGCGCTCGACGTCAAGGTGCTCACCGAAGACAAAGTGGAAATCGGTATCAAAGACCTGATCGAAGACGAACTCGACGAGCCGGAAGAGAAGAACCGCTTCAAGCACTACGAGGCGGGAAGCATCAATTTCGACGACGAGATCGACATCTTGGGCGACGATACCTTTGCCGACGATCTTACGGCCGATGACGAAAAAGGCGCGGGAAATCTGTTCTCCGACGAGGACGAACTTTCGATAGACGATCTCGACGACCCGTTTGCCGACAGCGATTTGTCGGACGACGACGATGCGTTCGGGGACAGCCTGAGCGGAGACGACGAAGACGAGGCGGACAAAAAGTCCAAATCGGCTAAGAAAGGCAAAAAGGCGTAAAGGAGAGCGAAGAGATGTTTGAATTAAATAATTTCGATTCGATGCAAATAGCAATTGCCGGCCCCGAAAAAATTCGCGAATGGAGTCACGGCGAAGTCACAAAACCCGAAACCATCAACTACCGCACGCAGAAACCGGAAAAAGACGGTCTGTTCTGCGAACGCATCTTCGGACCCACCAAGGACTGGGAGTGCCACTGCGGAAAATATAAACGCGTTCGTTATAAAGGCGTGATCTGCGATAAGTGCGGCGTAGAAGTTACCCGCAGTAAAGTCCGCCGCGAACGTATGGGACACATCGAGCTGGCCGCGCCGGTTACGCACATCTGGTATTTCCGCGGCGTGCCGTCGCGTATCGGTCTTTTGCTTGACATGACCCCCAAAGCGCTCGAGCAAGTCGTGTATTTCGTGCATTTCATCGTGCTCGATCCCGGCGAGACCGATCTCGAGTACAAGCAGATTCTTTCCGACGCGAAGCTTTCCGAAGCGCGCGAGAAATGGGGCGAAAACGCTTTCCGCGTGGGGATGGGCGCCGAAGCCGTCAAAGAGCTTTTGGCCGCCATCGACGTGAAAGCCGAATATGCCAAAGTCAAAGAAATCGTCGAAAAATCGACGGGTTCCAAAAAAATCAAAGCGATCAAGCGTTTGGATATCCTCGATTCGTTTGTCCGTAGCGGAAACAGTCCCACCTGGATGGTAATGGACGTATTGCCGGTGCTTCCGCCCGAGCTTCGGCCCATGGTGCAACTGGACGGCGGCAGATTTGCCACGAGCGACTTAAACGACTTGTACCGCAGAGTAATCAACCGCAACAACCGCCTGAAAAAGCTGATGGATCTTTCGGCGCCCGACATCATTATCCGCAACGAGAAGCGTATGCTCCAGGAAGCGGTGGACGCACTCATCGACAACGGCCGCAGAGGCAAAGCAATCTCCGGCGCGGGCAACCGCGAACTCAAGAGTCTTTCGGGACTTTTGCGCGGCAAGCAAGGTCGTTTCCGTCAGAACCTTTTGGGAAAACGTGTGGACTATTCGGGACGTAGCGTTATCGTAGTGGGACCCGAGCTTAAGATGTACCAGTGCGGTCTTCCCAAAGAAATGGCGCTCGAGCTCTTTAAGCCGTTTATCATGCGGGAATTGGTTCGCCAGGGCCGCACCCATAATATTAAGTCAGCCAAGCGTATCGTCGACCGCGCCGATAAAGAGGTGTGGGGCGTGCTGGAAAACGTTATCAAAGAGCATCCCGTGCTCCTCAACCGTGCGCCTACGTTGCACCGTCTCGGTATTCAGGCATTCGAACCCGTGCTGGTAGAAGGCAGAGCCATCAAACTGCACCCGCTTGCCTGCGGCGCGTTCAACGCCGACTTCGACGGCGACCAGATGGCGGTACACGTGCCGC
>CAMUPJ010000107.1 GCA_947090725.1 uncultured Clostridia bacterium | reverse complement strand
CAGCTTCAAGCGCAGGAAGCTATGGCGATTCTTCTCAAAGATGCGGTTTCTCCCAATCTGGTGCAGACGCTCGAGGGCGTGCCTGCCTTTGTGCACGGCGGCCCGTTTGCCAATATTGCGCACGGTTGCAACAGTATACTTGCCACGCGCACGGCCATGCATTATGCCGACTATGTGGTAACGGAGGCAGGCTTCGGCGCCGACCTCGGTGCGGAAAAGTTCCTCGACATTAAGTGCAGAGCGGCGGATATCAAGCCGGAAGTCGTGGTGGTGGTAGCTACGGTGCGCGCCCTGAAATGCGCGGGCGGTAAGCCGAAAGACGCGCTCGGCGAGCGGGATGACGTTGCGCTCAAAGCGGGGCTTAGCAATCTTGTCAAGCATGTGGAGAATATCACGCAAGTATACAACAGAAAGTGCGTGGTAGCCGTCAATAAGTTCGTATCCGACACGCCGGAAGAAATCTCCGTTGTGGAAGAGGCGGTGCGTTCGCTGGGCGTCGACGCAGTATGCGTCAACGTGTGGGGCGAAGGCGGTAAAGGCGGCGTGGCATTGGCCGAGAAGGTAAAAGAGCTTTGTGCCCGACCCGATAAACCGTTTACGTACTGCTACGAGCTGTCGCAATCCACGCAAGAAAAAATCGAAGCGGTGGCCCGCCGCATTTACGGTGCCGACGGCGTAGACTTCGAGCCTGCCGCACAAGAGATGCTGCAAAAAATCAAAGGCACGGCATGGGAGAAGTATCCCGTATGTATCGCCAAAACGCAGTATTCTCTTTCCGATAATCCGCTTTTATTGGGCAGACCTTCCGGTTTCCGCATCAGAGTGCGCGATTTGGCGGTGCGCACCGGCGCAGGCTTCATCGTGGCGATGGCGGGGGATATTCTGTTGATGCCGGGTCTGAGTAAGAGCCCTAGCGCCGTACGCATGAAAATACACGACGGCATTATAGAAGGACTCTTTTAAGTTCGATTCATTTTGTGACACGGAGGTCACGTAATATACCATGGGAAACTTTATCGAAGAAATTATAGACGCCGATCTTGCGAGCGGCAAAGAAACGGAGATCACCACCCGTTTTCCTCCCGAACCCAACGGGTATCTGCATATCGGCCATGCCAAAGCGATTTGTCTTAATGTGGCGATGGCAAAGAAGTACGGCGGAAAATGCAACCTTCGGTTCGACGACACCAATCCCGTGAAGGAAGAAGACGAATACGTGCAGTCCATTATTGCCGACGCGCGTTGGCTGGGTTGGGAAGGGGACATCTACTTTGCGTCCGACTATTTCGAAGTCATGTACGATGCGGCAGTGGCGCTGATTCGCAAGGGTAAGGCGTATATCGACGATATTACCCCCGAAGACATGAGAAAAATGCGCGGTACGCTCACCGAGCCGGGGATCGAAAGCAAGCACCGCAATCGCCCCGTAGAAGAGAGTCTCAAACTGTTTGAGGATATGCGGGCGGGCAAGGTGGCCGACGGCGCGCTGGTGCTTCGCGCCAAGATCGATATGGCCAGCCCCAATATCAATATGCGCGATCCCATCATTTACCGCGTGCTCAAGGCGCATCATCACCGGCAGGGCGACAAATGGTGCGTGTATCCCATGTACGATTTTGCGCATCCTATCGAGGACGCTGTGGAGGGTATCAGTCACAGTATCTGCACGCTGGAGTTCGAAGACCACCGCCCGCTGTACGATTGGGTGCTCGCCGAGTGCGGTATGTTTCCGCATCCGCCGCATCAGTACGAATTCGCGCGTCTCAATCTGCAACGCACGATCATGAGCAAACGGTATCTCAAGAAGCTCGTAGACGACGGCTTCGTGGACGGCTGGGACGATCCGCGGATGCCCACGATTGCCGGCTTGCGTCGCAGGGGATATACGCCTTCGTCCATTCGGGAATTTTGTGAGCGCATCGGTGTGGCCAAGGCCAATAGCGAAGTGGAAGTGGGACAGCTCGAAAGTTGCATCCGTGAAGAGCTGAATGCGTCGGCGCCGCGGGCAATGGCGGTACTCGAGCCGTTGGAGTTGGTGCTTGACAATGTACCCGACGGATGGAGCGAAACGCTTGCATTGGAAACCAATCCGTTCGATCCGCAGGCGGGAACGCGTCCCGTAACGCTCACAAAGCGGCTTTATATCGAGCAAAGCGATTTTGCCGTGGTACCGCCTCCCAAATATAAGCGGCTTACCGTGGGGGGTACCGTACGGCTCAAAAGCGCATATATCGTTCGTTGCACGGGGTATGAAGGCACGGCGGAAAATCCCACGCGCGTACATGCCGAATTGATTGCGGGAACGCGCAGCGGCGAAGACAACAGCGGGATCAAAGTAAAAGGCGTCATACATTGGGTGGGCGAAAATGCCGTGTCGGCTGTGGTGCGACTGTACGACTACCTTTTGATAGAAGACGATTCCCAGCCCGATTTTGCCGATCGTCTCAACGCGGATTCCCTTGTGCAAAAGGATGCATTGGTCGAGCCGTTTCTTGCGAAAGCGGAACCGGGCGCGTCGTATCAGTTCTTGCGGCAGGGATATTTCTGTCGCGACAGTAAGGCGGCGGGACTTGTGTTCAACCGCATCGTGGGCTTAAAAGACGCTTATAACAACAAAAAGTAAACGGGAGGGAATGGATATGAAAAAAATTCTCGTCACGGGCGGCGGCGGTTTTATCGGTACGAATTTCATCGAGGCGTATAAAGACAAATACGAGATTTGCGCACCGACGTCCGCCGAAATGGATCTGACGCGGTTCGAAGACGTCAATGCGGTTTTCCGCGACAACAAATTCGACGCGGTTGTGCACCTGGCCGGCAAGCATGACGGACTGACCGATTCGGTGCTGCAAGCCGACAACCTGATCATGTTCAAAAACGTGCAGTATGCGGCGATTCTGTACGGCGTGCGCAAACTCCTTGTCGTGGGAGATGCCGCCGATATGGACTTATCCCGCCCCATAGTGCAGGTATCCGAGGAAGCGTTCGGTGCTACGATTCCCACGTCGGGCTACGGACTGGGACGCTATCTCATTCATCTGTTGGCAAGTAAGGACAAAATCAGTACGGTGCTGCGCTTCTTCGGCGTGTACGGCAAAGGCGCGCGTGTCGAGCACAACCGCCCGCTTGGGATTCTTTCCCATGCCGTGACCGGCAAAAAGGAAATTGCGTTGCCTGCCGACAAGACGTTTTCTACCATCTACATAGAAGACGCTTGCCGTATTCTTTCGATGTTTTTGGATAACGATTACCCTAAGGGTGCTTATAACGTGGCGTCGCCTACGCCCGCAACCCTTTTCGAATTTGCAAAAAAAGCAAGGGCGTACGCCAAAAAAGACGAGCGCGAATTGGTGCTGACGCTTGGCGACGGAGAGGAAAACGAACTTACGGCCGATGTGAACAAACTTCTCGATACCCTCGGGAATTTCAAATTTACCGCGCTCGGTACGGGGATCAATAAGACGCTCGACTACTACAAAGCGCACAAATCCAAATTGAAACCGAAGAGCGACAAGAAATGAAATACGGCGTGATTTTCGACGTGGACGGCACGTTGTTCGATACCGGCGAGGGCATTATCGATTGTGCCCGTCATGCGCTTGCGGCAGTGGGCGCGCCGCCGCTGGCCGAAGAAAAACTGCCCGGGTTTATCGGCCCGTCGCTGTATCACAGTTTTACCGTGACGGCTGGGTTGGATGAAGCAACGGCGGTAAAAGCGGTGGAGGCATATCGCGCCCGTTATCAAGAGACGGGTATCGAATTGTCGCATCCGTATGCGGGCATCGACGAATTGTTGCAAATGCTGGATCGCGACGGATATGCGTTGTCCGTTGCTTCCAACAAGCCGCTTTCCATGGTGCATTATCTTTTGGACAAATACGGATACCGCAAATATTTCCGCGCGGTTTTCGCACCCGATTTCGCTACCCGTAGCAGCGACAAGTCGGATCTGATCCGGCAAGCGGCGATCGCCGAGCATAACGTAATGGTGGGCGATACGCGCTTCGATATCGAGGGAGCGCATAAAGCGGGCGTCAAGGCGATTGCCGCGACGTACGGATACGGAGAAGCGGAAAGCCTCGCAAAAGCCGATTGGGCAGCCGCATCACCCCGGGAAGTGTACGAAATCGTCCGACGCGAGCATAGTAATTTTGCATAACAAACCGGCCCCTACGGGCAAAGAATAAGAGGATAAAAACTATGAAAACCAAAAAAGACATTACTTCCGACGCGTTGCGTAGCATGTGGTTGGAATTCTTCCGCGAAAAAGGACATGCCGTGATTCCGTCGGCGTCGCTCATTCCCGAAAACGATCCGACCGTACTGTTTACCACTGCCGGAATGCATCCGTTGGTGCCGTATCTTTTGGGGGAGCCGCATCCGGCGGGCAATCGGCTTACCGACGTACAAAAGTGCGTGCGCACGGGAGATATCGACGAAGTAGGGGACAGAAGTCATTGTACGTTTTTCGAGATGCTCGGCAATTGGAGCCTCGGGGACTATTTCAAACAGGAGATGATCCGTTGGAGTTACGAATTCCTTACGAGCGATAAATATCTCGGCATCGATCCCGCGGATTTGGCCGTTTCGGTATTTGCCGGCGATGAAGATTGCCCCCGCGACGAAGAAAGCGCAAAGCTTTGGAACGAATGCGGTATCGCCAAAGAGCATATTTTCTATCTGCCCAAAGAAAATAACTGGTGGGGTCCCGCGGGAAAAACGGGACCTTGCGGACCGGATACCGAGATGTTTATTGTGCGCGGCAAGCCCTGCGGCCCGACGTGCAGTCCCGCATGCGATTGCGGTTGTTATCTCGAGATTTGGAACGACGTCTTTATGCAGTACAACAAGACGGCAGAGGGGAAATTCGAGCCGCTTGCCCGCCGCAACGTGGATACCGGTATGGGGTTGGAGCGTACGCTTTGCATTTTGCAGGGGAAAGACAGCGTATACGAAACCGATCTGTTCGTACCGATTATCGCGGCGATCGAAAAATTATGCGGCAAGAAATACGGCAAAGCGGAGGAGGACACCCGCGCCATGCGTATTGTGGCCGACCACGTGCGCACCTCGGTGTTTATGATCGGCGACGAGAAGGGAATCGTGTGTTCCAACGTGGATCAGGGATATATCTTACGCCGACTTTTGCGCAGAGCTATTCGGTATATCAAGCAACTCGGCATGCAAAAAGGCGACGTGGTGACGGTAGCCGACGCAGTGATTGCGCGGTATGCCGAAGCGTATCCCGAACTTACCGCCGCAGCGGACAAAATCCGTGAGGAGATCGCGCGGGAAGAGGAGCGGTTCGAAAAGACGCTTGTGGCAGGCATACGCGAGTTTGAAAAGCTTTGCGGATACCTTGTGGGCGACACCGTGTCGGGTAAAGCCTGCTTTAAGCTGTACGATACGTACGGTTTCCCTATCGAGATGACGGAAGAGTTGGCCGCAGAACGCGGACTGAAAATAAACCGTGCAGACTTCGATAAGCTTTTCGAAGAACACAGACAAAAGAGTCATGCGGGCGCCGAACAACGCTTTAAGGGCGGTTTGGCCGACAACACGGAGGCGACCGCGCGATTGCATACGGCGACGCATCTGATGCACCGCGCGCTCAAGACGGTGCTCCACGACGAAAACGCCAACCAGAAGGGAAGCAATATCACTGCCGAGCGCTTGCGTTTCGATTTTACCTTTCCGCGTCCGCTTACGAGCGAAGAAATTGCGCAGGTGGAACAACTTGTCAATGAGGCAATCATAGCCGACGTCCCCGTAGTATGCGAAGAAATGACGGTGGCGGAAGCCAAAGCGGCGGGGGCCGTGGGACTTTTTGCCGCTAAGTATGGAGAGAAAGTCAAAGTGTATACCATGGGAAATTTCAGTAAAGAGATCTGCGGGGGGCCGCATGCCGCTCGTACCGGAGAACTCGGACATTTTCGTATCGTAAAAGAGCAATCGTCTTCGGCGGGTGTGCGCCGCATAAAAGCCGTGTTGGAGTAACGACGAAGGCAGCCATAAGAAAATGGAAGCCCGAGACCTTCCGTAGAATAGGTTTATAAATGCAAAGAGAGCGCTTGTGTGAAACGCTCTCTTTTTCCGTATTCGAAATATGCTTTGCCAACACGGAGTGATTGCCTTGACAAATCGCGATTCTCTATAGTACAATATTTCCGTCGCTTCCGTAGTTAAATGGATATAACAACCTCCTCCTAAAGAGGTGTTATAGGTTCGCTCAGCCGAGCACGAAGTGCGAACGCCACGAGCGTAGCGAGTATTCCTGCCGGGCGGGAATCCTAGAAAAAGTAAGCTTCCGTAGTTAAATGGATATAACAACCCCCTCCTAAGGGGTCGTTGTGGG
>CAMUPJ010000106.1 GCA_947090725.1 uncultured Clostridia bacterium | reverse complement strand
CGTAACCGTCGCGGTACGACTCTTCCGCCTGCCCCGACGACGCTTTTTTATCCAGCGCTTCATATACCTTTTTGGCAATCAACAACGCACGATCGTCATTGAGTTTGTGCGGATACGGAAGCCCTTCGATATTACGCGCCAAACGTACCCGACTGGTCACCACTACGTCATTATAATTTCCTTCCATATCTCACTCCCCCTTCAATTGCCGCATTCTGTCGCGAATTATACTCGCTTGCTCGAACTCTTCCAGCTCGATTGCCTTTTCCAACTCTTTTTTCAAGCGATCGTATTCCGCGCTCACACTGTTTTCCACCCCCACGGGGACCTTTCCCACATGACTAACATCCCCCTGCATACGACGTATGACAGGCATAATAAGGGGTGCAAACTCTTTATAACACTCGGAACACCCTACAAATCCGGTGTGTAAAAACTCATCCCCCGTCGTGCCGCAGGAAGGACAGATATATTCTTCTCGCTTAGGCAAGCGCGGCTCATCGAAAAAGCCGCTCAGGCCGCCGAACAGATTGCCGAGTCCCGGCATCTTCATCAGACTGCTTCCGTACTTTTTCTGGCACTCGGAACATAAATGCCTTTCTGTTGTTTCTCCGTTGATTTTCTTTATGGAATGATACGTAGCTTCCCGTTTTCCGCATTCGTCACATAACATATGTCTCTCCTCCCGATTTGATGCTATACTCTTTTATGCGCGCGTTGCCGCTTCGTTCGTCTTGAGTAAATACAACAAGACCGATTTGAGAATCCCGGCACGCAAGCCGTCTTTTGCAACCGACGGCGCCACAAGCGCTTTATCGCTCAGTACCACCTTCAGAAGTTGCGACATGCGATTCTCCAACAACTTTTCATGCTCCATCCGATCGAGAATCTGACAGGCACGGTGGTAATCGATTCCGTCGGCAATGGTCTGCCCGATCAATTCTTCCAGCATCTCATGCGGCGGCTGATTGATACGCACCACGGTAATAGAACCGCCGCCACCCCGTCGCGACTCGATAATATATCCGCGCTCGGGGGTAAACCGCGTGCTGAGCACATAATTGATCTGACTGGGTGCGCAAGAAAAATAGTTGGCAAGCTCGCTGCGGCTTATACTCAGACTGTCGTCATTCCCAAGCGTATCGAGCAAAAACGATTCGATGATATCGCTGATATTTGCCATGTTACTGCCCTCCTTCTCACTGGTTGACCGTTACAACCACGATGAAAGCCGTCTCAAAAGTTTGACTTTCTTTGACCTTTGACTTTCGAACCTATTATAAAACCCCTTAATCGATTTGTCAAGAGGTTTTAGGAAAAAAATTGCAAATTATTTTTATCATTGCTTTTTCCGGCTGATTTCCGCCTTAACGCATTTCCGTAAATCCAACTCCTTTCCCCAGTCGTTGGCATTTTTCAGATCCTCGATTTGTTCTTCGGTAAAATCATTCAGCGGTTTTGTGATGACGGACGGATACTGCTGCCCCGACGGAAAAACGACTTCATTCCCCACGCACAATGCACTCGAAATATAATTACAGTCGGCATAATAGTACGCGTATGTATCGTCGGCATACTGACAAATCACGATATTCACGCCGCCGCGATGATATTTGTCTTCCGATCCGCTATCCCTTTCTTCCGTATAGCAAAACATCTTTCTTCCGTAGCCGTCTTCCGCCAAAAGCACCAACACGGGCTGGTGAAAATGTTCGAACGATATATACCCACGCACGTCGGGTAAGCTTTCCATCGCCACGGTATACAATTCGGGGTAGTCACCGTTGTATCCCTCGAACTCTTCGGTTATATATAGGTAAATCGGCAAAAATGTACCCAAAAAAGTGCCGCCGATTATCAACGCAATCACAATGATCCCTATAATACCGAAAATACTGTCGTGCCCTTTTCTTTGTTTTTGCGTACTTTCCGTAGTCACAAGCCCATTCCCCTCTCTTACGGATACCGTCCGATTTCGCTTTTCCCGCTCCTATTCCGCAAATTTCTCGATTTGCACACCTGCCTCGCCCAGCAACTGCATGGAAAATTCGTCGGGATATCCTTCTCGGTATACAATCCGTTTGATCCCACTGTTGATGATCATTTTGGCGCAAATCACACAGGGCTGGTGCGTGCAATACAGCGTGGCACCCTCTACGCTCAATCCCATGCGCGCCGCCTGAATAATGGCATTTTGCTCTGCATGCGTCGCATAACAGATTTCATGACGGGTTCCCGAGGGGATCCCCATCTCGCGCCGCAAACACACGCCTCGTTCTTTGCAACTTTTGACGCCGCTGCTGGCGCCGTTGTACCCGGTGGTAAGAATCCGCTTATCGAGCGCAATCACAGCCCCTACCTGCCGATTCTCCTGAAAACAACTCGACCAAGTTGCGACCAGATCCGCCACGTCCATAAAACGCTTATCCCATTTATTCATAATGTCTCTCCTACTGCGCACCGGGCAAAATCCTTTTCTTTTATTATATATCATATCCCAAAGATTCGCAAGAATTTATTTTTGAAAATTTTATAAAAATTGTTGACAAAACAAAATGACGGCGGTATAATAGGCTCGAAAGTCAAAGGTCAAAGAAAGTCAATCTTTGATTTTCTCTTTAGCAAATGTTGGGAATGGACTATGCAAACACTTGCCAATTTCCGATTTTTGCGCTATTATATTTAGCGGTCAATTGTTAATAATTCAATCAGGAGGACAATCACATGAAAATCAGACCTTTGTTCGACCGTATCGTAATCGAGCCGGTTGACACCGAAGAGAAAACCAAAAGCGGCATCGTTCTTTTGGCAAAAGATCAAGAAAAGCCGCAAATGGCGAAAGTCGTCGCCGTCGGCCCCGGCGGAAACGTGGACGGCAAAGATGTAGTTATGCAGCTTAAAGTCGGCGACAAGGTACTTTACTCCAAATATGCAGGCAGTGAGTTCAAAATCGACGGCAAAGAAGTGACCATTATGCGTCAAAGCGACGTTTTGGCCGTTGTAGAATAATTCGGGAGGAAAAAAAACATATGGCAAAGCAGATTAAAACGGGTGAAGAAGCCCGCAAAGCATTGGAAGCCGGTGTAAACGCATTGGCAAACACGGTAAAAATCACGCTCGGCCCCAAAGGCAGAAACGTGGTGCTCGGCAAAAAGTACGGTTCCCCGCTGATCACCAACGACGGTGTGACCATCGCCAAGGAAATCGAACTCGAGGATCCGTTTGAGAACATGGGCGCGCAGCTCGTCCGCGAAGTCAGCACCAAAACCAACGACGTAGCCGGCGACGGCACCACAACCGCTTGCGTTCTGGCGCAGGCCATCATCCGCGAAGGTCTCAAAAACGTAGCGGCGGGCGCAAACCCGATGATTCTTAAGAAAGGGATCGCTTCGGCGACTGCGGTAGCGGTGGAATATCTCAAATCCATTTCCAAAACGGTAGATTCGGAAAAAGAAATCAAACAGGTTGCTTCCATTTCGGCAAGCGACGAAACGGTTGGCGCACTCATTGCCGAAGCCATGCAAAAAGTCGGCAAAGACGGCGTAATTACCGTAGAAGAAAGCAAAACGATGGAAACCAATCTTTCCATTGTAGAAGGTATGCAGTTCGATCGCGGCTATGCTTCGGCCTACATGGTGACGGATCAGGACAAGATGGAAGCCATTCTCGACAATCCGCTGATCCTTATTACCGATCGTAAAATCAGCACGATTCAGGAGATCCTCCCTGTTTTGGAGCAAATCGTCAACCAGGGCGCAAAACTGCTCATCATTGCCGACGATATCGAGAGCGAACCGCTTGCTACCCTTGTGGTCAACAAGTTGCGCGGCACCTTTAACTGCGTAGCGGTAAAGGCTCCCGGTTTCGGCGACCGCAGAAAGGAAATGCTCAAAGATATTGCCGTACTTACCGGCGGCACGGTGATCAGCGAAGAGACGGGCCTCGAATTCAAAGACGTCAACATCTCCATGTTGGGCAAAGCAAAACAAGTTAAGGTGGACAAAGAGAACACCACCATTGTAGAAGGCAACGGTAAAGGCGAAGACATCAAAGCGCGCATCAAATCCATTCGCGCACAGATCGAAAACACAACGTCCGATTACGATAAAGAAAAACTGGCCGAGCGCCTTGCCAAGCTTGCGGGCGGCGTAGCCGTCATCAATGTGGGCGCGGCGACCGAAGTGGAAATGAAAGAAAAGAAACTTCGCATCGAAGACGCGCTTGCGGCAACCCGTGCGGCGGTGGAAGAAGGTATGGTTCCCGGCGGCGGCGTAGCGCTTCTCGGCGCCATCCCCGCTATCAAAAAGCACGTCGAGACGCTCAGCGGCGACGACAAGACGGGTGCGGCCATCGTATTGCGCGCGTTGGAAGAACCGGTACGTCAGATCGCGCAGAATGCGGGCGTAGACGGCGGCGTGGTGGTAAACACCATTCTCTCCTCCAAGAAGGCCAACTACGGTTACGATGCGTTCCGTGACGAATACGGCGACGTAATTTCCAAGGGTATCATCGATCCGACCAAAGTAACCCGCAGCGCTTTGCAAAACGCGGCTTCGGTAGCGGCAACCTTCCTCACTACCGAAAGCGTGGTAGCGGATATTCCCGAACCCGAGCCGGCAGCTCCCGCAGGCGGCGGCATGGGCGGCATGTATTAAAAAGTTTCGTAACACAGCACAAAAAGCGAGTAGCCTTTCGGTTGCTCGCTTTTTTACTGTTCCCTACCGGATTTCTTATTTTTCATGTATAAAACGCTACTATGCGACAAACAATAGGGATACAAGGTCAGCGGAATCACGATATTCCTTTGCACGAACGAAAAAATGCGGAGCCATGTAAATTGCAAGGCGCCGTAAAAAAATCGGTGAATTCGGCGCCTTGCATAAATAAAAAAGACTTTCGTGAATGTATTTACGGAAGTCTTTTTGTTTTCCCATACACAAAATTGCAAACCGTCTGCGGGCGGCACCTCGCTACTCTACCACCGGCTGGATATTGACCATGCCGTTTTCGGCAACGACTTTGGATTTCCCCACGGGTACGATAAAGAAATACTTGATCAATTCTTTTTTTCCGGCGCCCGGAATACTCAAATGCACGGTAATATTCGCATGGGCATCGATCATAAATTCACAACCGCCGCTCGTATCGAGGAAGTTGCGTACCACAAATTTGCCGCCTTCTCCACGGAAAATGTTTACGTCGTCGAGAATAAGCGTGGTAGCCATATCGTTCACTTCGATACTGTATGCCCGCCCGAGAAGCTTGAGATTGCTGAGCGAGTGATTGCCGGCAACAAAAGTGCCGAATCGTATCGCGTTGGTTTTGAGGTCGGGACGGAAATATTCCAAATCGATCAGTTCTTGCAACCCGATCATTGCAAGCATGTTACCGTATGCCGAAAGATATTCTTTGGATTTGCAACGTTTGCCGTTGGGAAGATACAACGAATAATTTTCCACATTGTCACTTTCGTTGTTCTGCCACAAGCGCGCCGATTTTACGGCCACCATGCCGGCAATTTCATCCAATCCGTAACGACAGAGTCCGTGATAGATGATATAATTTACATACGGCACGATGCTGCCGCGGTATTGCATATACGGCGGACTGCGATGCCCGTTATTGGTGGGTTTTCCCTTTTGTCCGTACTCGCGATTGTTGATGCTGAGCGTGGGCACGATATAATTACTCCAAAACCGCTCCGGATCGGTCAGATTGGCAATCAGCGCTCCCAACTTTTGCGGCGTATCGACAGCGCCCGCCAATAGCGGATAAAAACTGTTGGCGCCGTAGCCGTGTGCCCACTGCCCCGTCACGTACCGCTCCATATAGAGACCTTCGTCTTCATTCCAAAAGATGTCGCCGATCACCTGCACAAGATCGCGACGCGCTTTGATATACTTTGCCTCGTCGGCCAAGGAAAACATGTGGCAAATCCGCTCGAGAATATCAAAAGCCAATAACTTCAGACAAGTGAGATCGAGACTGTACATTTGCATGGTATTGTACTTTTCTTTCAGCGGGGAGTCGTGCCACTTGTAGGCAACTTCTTTTTTATCGGTGCCGCATACGATCGGCTTGGGATCGGGCGGATACAGTTTGGCCAGCTTTTTGTACAGCTTAAGCATTTCGGCTTTTTCGGTTGCATGCGCAAAGACGTGCCACACCGACAATACCGCCATGACCTTATCTTCTATCGTATAGGTAAGCTGATTGGCGGCTTTCTCGATACCGGTCAGACAACCGAGAATCGCACAACAGTTTTCTTCCAGACCGCGCATATCGAAGTGCGCATTGAGTACCGAACGCTGCGGCGAATATATTTCGGTCAGCAAGTACGGATAGTAAATGCGCGACCACAGCACCGAGTTGAACATGCGTTCGGCAGGCGC
>CAMUPJ010000105.1 GCA_947090725.1 uncultured Clostridia bacterium | reverse complement strand
TATCCACCTCGGGCGAATATTCGCCCAACGTATTGATCATCGACGCAAAGTCGTACTGCGTAGCCAAAAAAGCCAACGGTTCGCCCCAGTTGTTGACAGAAGCGGTAAACCCGAAATTGCTGCCGCCCACCTGGTTGTACATGCCGAGCAGCTTCGCGCCGGCGGCATATTCGCGCCGGATCAAAAACGCGTCTCGGTTGGTCTCGGATACCAAGAGCGGCATATCCTTTTCGGCCAACGCATCGGCATAGTAACGCAAGACGGAATCGTATCCCGCATCGAGACTGTCGGGATAGAAGTTGTAGGTGGGATACACTCCCTCGGCAAACCCGCCTGCCCGCTCGGCACAAAGTTGTCCCGCACAGGCGAAAAGCGGCACGTCGATTCCCATTTCCCGCGCCATATCGCGGAGCGCCCCGATATACGCTTCGGGATCGGGGCAATCGAAAAAGTCCAACTCGTTGTCGAGTTGCATGAGGATCACGCCGCCGTGACCGTCATAGGTGTACTTTTTGATAATAGGCAGAATCTTTCGGTACCAATTCGCGGTATCCGCCAAAAACGCGGGATCGGCACAACGCACCTTCCCTTTGGCCGTTACCCAAGCGGGCAATGCACCGCCGTCCCACTCCGAGCAGATATACGGCCCGGGGCGCGCGATGACCATCAAACCTTTCTCACTGCAAAGACGCAGAAAAGCATCTGCGTCGGCGTCGCCGTCGAACCGAAACACACCCGGCTTTATCTCGTGATAATTCCAGGGAAAGTACACGTCCACGGCATTCCCGCCCGCCGCCAAGATCGCGTCGGCGCGTTCGTTCCACTTCTCTTTGGGAATTCGGAAATAGAAAAAGGATGAGCACGCAAGTACTCGATATTTCCCATCAACCTTTATTCCTCTCTTGTCCAACGTTACCATATAAGTCACCTATGCATGAATTTGAGCGAAAGACAAAAAAATATGTAAATTTGAAATCTGTATAGATTATACCCCCCCCGTACCGTTTTGTCAATACCCTGATTGGGCAAATATGAATTTTTTCCATATAAAAATTTATTTTTCGTATTTTTGCTATTTGGAAAAATAATCTATACTAATGGTATGTATAAGGGGATTTTTACGGTTTTAACCGCATTTTTCCTATAAGTATTATATTATGAAAAAATGAAATTTGTGAATAATCTCCATGATTTTCTACTCTTTCTCCGCAAAAATAAGCGCACCTGTCGGTACGCTTATTATATGTGTAATCTTTATTTTTGTTTCCGCTTGGGTATCAGCGCAACGCAAGCCGCACAAAATGCACCGACTCGGACGGCGCCACCAAACGTACGCCTTCTTTCTCCGTCTTTGCACTCGACGCACGCGGTGCCACACAATCGGGATTTTCAAAAGAATTGACGGCCAAACGATCGGTATGTTGCAACACACTGCATTCCGTAACCGAGACAACGGTCGCTCCGTCTACGGCAATCGTCACGTCGGTGTCTTCGCCGCCGCGATTGACCAACATCACAAAAAGTTCGTTGCCGTTACGCACGCCCGATACGTGCAACGCCTGCGCTCCGGTAAAACGCGCACAATCATAGGTAGGTCCGTCGATTTCCGCACGCAACGCTTCCCCGCGGCCGTATACCGATGCGTAATAATACGGATAGTAAATGGTCTGCCGGAAGAGTCCGCCGCCCGGTTGGGTCATAATGGGTGCAATCACGTTTACCAACTGTGCCAGGCAAGCAATCTTTACACGGTCGCAACGGTTAATCAACGTATTCATCATGGTAGCCAACAATACCGCATCTTCGAAATTGTAGATATCCTCCAATTGCGGCGGAGCGATCTGCCACGGCCGAATCGCTTTATCCTGCTCGTTGGAATGATACCACACGTTCCATTCGTCGAAAGACAGATGGATCTTTTTGTCCGAATGCTTTTTCGCCCCCACTTCGTCGCAGATTTCCACCACCTCGCGGATAAACGCATCCATATTGTCGGCAAGCGTCAGATAGGAGCGGTGGTCGTTGTCCACATGATTGGGGCCGTAATACTGATGCAGCGACAGATAGTCTACCACATCGTAACACTGTTCCAGCACCTCGCGCTCCCAATGCTTATAGGTGGGCATGTCGCGATTGGAACTTCCACAAGCCACCGTTTCTACGTCTCTGTCTATGAGTTTGAGCAGTTTGGAAGTCTCCGCCGCCAAGCGCCCGTATTCGTATGCCGTCTTGTGTCCCATTTGCCATTCGCCGTCCATTTCGTTGCCGAGACACCACACCTTAATCCCGAACGGCTTTTTGCGACCGTTGCGAATGCGCAAATCCGAAAGCGCGGTGCCGCCCTCGAAATTGCAGTATTCGTACAATCTGCGCGCATCGTCCATGCCGCGCGTGCCGAGGTTTACCGCCATCATGATATCCGATCCGACCGATTCGCACCAATCGGCAAATTCGTGAATCCCCACTTCGTTTGGCTCGACGGTACGCCAGGCAAGCTCGAGTCTGCGCGGACGCTTTTCCACGGGACCGACACCGTCCTCCCAATTATAACCCGATACGAAATTGCCGCCCGGATAACGGATAATCGGCACGCGCAGTTGCCGCACCGCTTCCGCCACGTCTTTGCGGAAACCTTTTTTGTCTGCCTGCGGATGCTTGGGTTCGTAGATACCCGTATACACGGCTCTGCCCAAATGCTCGATAAACGACCCGTAAATGCGATCGTCTATTTTTCCGATCTTCCGCCCTACGTCGAAGCCGATTCTTGCTTTCTTCATACAATCCTCCCGAATATGCGATTTGCAACGACCTGATTTGCCCATAGTATAACCGATATCGGCGACGTGCGCAACTGCTTTCTCATAGTTTACGCATGGAAAATCTTCAGCATTTCATCGCTGTGCGCACGGATCATTACAGAAATTGCGTCAGATTGCGAATGTACTTATAAATTTTTTCGGGTTTGACGTTTGCGTTTTCCATATCGACAAGGCGCACCGAATAAAAAAGATTACACGGCGAAATCCCTTGCCGCACCGAATAAACATAGGCATTGAGAATTTCTGCGGTAATGACCTCGTACGGAAACGACAAACCGTTCGTCCCCATGGCGCCGATCACCAGATTGGATGCGGCGTCCCCGAGTTCCGCGCACTTGTTGAACACGCGCAAAATAATGATGCGCGAATCGATACCCTCCACGTCGTCAAGATCTTTATTCACCGTATACGACTCTTTCTTATTGGAATTGCTCACCAATAGTAAGCGCACGAATCGGTCTTGCGAAATGGGAATACGGACACAAACGATATCGCCGTACTGCATCGGCAGATCATCCGAAGAGTGCTTGAGTTGCGACATTTTCGCTTCGTTGACCGCCGCTTGCAAAACGTCCAAGGAGAGTCCGTATTCTTCCCGTAGAAAACCGCAAACATAACGAAGTATTCCTTTGTGGGACGATAATTCGAGTCGCGAAGAACCGTCGATACCGATGGCGAACACCGTTTTTTCAAGATCGACTGTGTGATTGTCGATCATATATTTCATGTTTTGCTGAAAATCCCCTTTGATCATCGTGAAACTGCGACTGTTACCGATTTCCACGCTGTAAATCTTCGCATCCGCTTTTAACTCATGCAAAAGGTCTTCAAAATCTTCCCGTTCGAAATCCGCCGTTTTGATCTGCACATTCTGCAAAAGGTAATCGTATTCGTCGGTAAGCGCAAATTGTTCGCCCGCAATACAAACGGGGACTATCTTCTTATTGTATTTGATGGCAAAATTGACTTCTTTGGCGATATGTACCGAATGTTGACTTGCCTCGGTCAGCAATAGCAAAAAACTTTCGCAACTTTTAATGGCTCTCGGTATTTCCTGCGCAAAGTTTTCCCCGACCGGTACGTCTTCGGGCGCAAGCCATCCTTCGATACCGTTGGCGGCGAGTACTTGTTTCAGTTTCAATGCATATACGTGATCGGGGTCAAACTTGTGACTGATGAATATCATCTTTTTTCTCCGTACACCGCATCCCAACTCTCGCCCCACCGTTCTACGGCAGCCGGCATATCCACGAGAACTTTATCGTTTCCGCCCGGAACCTTGGAAAAGAGGATGCGCGTACCGCCGATCCCTTTGCACACATACGGCTCATTCGGCGTAATCACAAACAGATCGCCCGCACCGAACACCGTTTCTTTCCCCTCTTTCAGAAGCAAAACTTTGATTTGCCCTTCGAGCACATAATTGTATTCGTTATTGAACGTATGGCAATGCGGCTTTTCAAAAGTGTATACCGAATATTCCGTGAGACCGATCTCGTATGCGTCGGTATGTATGTATTCGGATTCGGTCGCGTTTTGCAGATTACCGCAAAGATACGTTCTGCACGAATGTGCAAATCCTTTATCGATTTCCGCCTTTTTCAAAATCTTCATAAAGTCACACTCCGGATTCGTTCGTATCATTTTACCACATACTAACGAAAATTTCCACCGTTTTCGGCAGAAAAAAACAACTGCCCGCATGGACAGCTGTTTTCGGTAGAAAATACGCGTCTTTCTTATGCCGCCATTTTGTTGGCGACTTTGTATTTCCAGATCATTTCCGCATGATTCTGTTCGTCGGTCATAATGGCGTTGAGCACGTTGCGCACGTCGGTGGAGGCAAAATAGAACAGATCGTCGTTGTACGCGGTCGCGACGTATTTTTCGGTAGCGATAATATCGGTACACAGAAATTTGTCGAAATCCTTGCACGTCTGGTCGCCGGGATGCGTTCCCTTCGGCTCGTATTTGACGGCAAGCGGCGTCTTGGTTCTGATCTGCGGCACTGTGCCGTTGAGCAAAGTATCCAGCATATCGTAATGATTCTGTTCGTATTTCAAAAGCTTTTTGAACAGGCTTTTCAGTTCGGGATCTTTTGCCTGCTTGGCATAAAAATCGTACTTTTGAACGCAAAGCTGTTCTTGATTCTTCAGTTCGGTGATCAGTTGCACTTCTTTTTGGTTCAGTTTCATTTTGGAAAACATATGCGCGACGATTTGCGGAGACGACGTTGCGCGCAATACTCCTTTCTTTATTTTGCCTCCGAAAAGAGTATTGCCACAAGCCGCAAACTTATTCCCGAAAATCCGGAAACGTAAAGAAAAACCGCCTATGTCCGCAATCGGAATATTCTCGGTAATAAAATCCGCCAACGCCGGAATATGTTCTGCTTTCTCATAACGTCCGCAATCGTTCGTTCTGATCCTCAATAAATTCTCTGTTTTTACTTTACCGACGGTAAACGGATATCGTAAACCGAATCTATCAGTATATAGTGCAAGTCGTATTTTTTGCACAGCCGCAGATTACGGTTATTGTCGTCTATCAGAGCGGTTTTGGACAACGCATTGGCATACAATCTGTGTTCGACCGCATTTTCAAATTTCACGATATCCGAAAAATGATTTTCAATATAATTTTCCGTCATAATAAGGCAATGGTATCGGATATCACGCAAATATTCTTCACGGAAATCTTTTTGCCAGTCAAAAGGAATATAGCATCCTTCGACAATGAGGTTTTGTCTGTTCTCAATCGCCGTTTTGATGATTTCTTTTACGATCGGCCACAAATAAGACGCAAGTTCGGCATCGTTCTCTGCCGTCAATTTCGTCTGCCCGCTACGGATAAGTCCCATTTTCAGATGGTCGATGGAATAATACGGAAATTTATATTCTTCCATCATCCTTTGCGCAAGCGCGGTTTTGCCGGTATGCGTCGTGCCCGCAATCATAATAACCATAATTGCATTATAACACAACCAAAGGGACATTACAAGCATAATCCCCCTATCCTTTCCCCCGCATATCCCCGCAACACAGCGCCTGTGCGTAACGTATAGATACCCATATAAAAAAGCACCCAATTTCAACCGCTTGGGTCAAATTGGGTGCTCTTGGCGGGGGAATGTAAAACGAATTTATTTATTGATCTCCGTTTCAATTTTTGCCTCGGAAATTTTTTGAATCAACAGCAATTTTGCTTTAATTAGCGGGCGTTGCAAAAAGAAGTAGTCCACAGCTTCCCATATGAACACCCATGCGGCAATTTCCACGATTGTGGTTACGTCCGTTTTGAATTGCTTTTTCTTGAAAAACATTGTATATTTTCTCCTTTACAAGCTCTACGCTAAAATCAGATTGGATTTTATTTTTAGTCCATATAGCATATTTCCCGAAAAAAATCAAACGATTGCAAAAGAAACGGATCTTGGCGCTGTAGCGGGGGCTTAACGGCTCGCCACAAACGAAACCGAAAACAAAAACCCAACCCGAGGGTTCGATTTGGGCGCTTCTGTGACCCGACTACAAAAAAAGATATTTTGCGATTTTTCAAATGGACTTGAGCCGCTTAAATATTTATCAAAGAAAATTCTTTTGAAACAAGTTCCCCCTCATTGCCAATAAGACGAAACTG
>CAMUPJ010000104.1 GCA_947090725.1 uncultured Clostridia bacterium | reverse complement strand
AAAACGAAACCTGGCTCGCTACGGAAGTGAAAGCGCAGGGGATCGCACGCACAAAAGACATTGCACTTGCCTCTTTGGATACCGACGGAAACCTGTCCATCTATTGTAAGAATAATACCGACGTAAGTCGTTCCGTATTTCAATAGGAGGAGTTATGAAACATACCATCTCACCATTCCGTGAATATACGAATAGCAATGAAAACGAATCAGTCATAAAGTTTAAGGAGGCCAACGATGAGCGCCATCGCAAATCCCATTGAAAAAAGAAATGAACGCTACGGAAAATACGTAGATTCCGTCACACCGAAAACCGGAACGCTGAAATCTCTTTGGCATTCGTTTTGGATCGGCGGCTTGACTTGTTGTATCGCACAAGGTATAGGAGATATATATGCCTTAATCTTCCCGAATTTCTCCGAAGATCTTATTGTGAATATCACTTCCATGACTATTATTACTTTGGCAATTCTGTTTACCGGATTGGGCTTTTACGATATCATTGCCCGAAAAGGCGGCGCCGGCTGTTTCCTGCCGATTACGGGATTTGCCAATGCCATTTCCAGTGCGGCTATGGAATACAAGTCGGAAGGACTCATTTTGGGCACCAGCGTCAAAATGTTTACGGTGGTCGGTCCTGTGGTCGTCAACGGAATCGTGTGGTCGACGATTGCGGGATTACTCAACTTATTGATTTTGGGGAGAATCTGACATGAGTGGAACAACTATTCATAAAGGTAAGAACTGCAATTTCGTACAAGTTCCCATTCCCGTGAACAAAGCAGTGCGGCAAGAATCCAAACAAACGCTCTACTTTCACAAACCCGTTCATATCGTGACGGCCAATGCCGTTGTGGGCAATAAAGAAGCGGAAGGCCCCTTAAAACGCTATTTTCGCCGCATCAAAGAAGACATTAAATTGGGGGAAAAGAACTTTGAACGCGCGGAAATTCTCATGTTCGACGAAGCGGTTCGTGCCTCACTCAATGAAGCTCGGCCGCTTGTGGGCAATGCGGAATTGCTGATATCGGGTGATTTGCTCAATCAAATGACGACTTCCAGCTATGTGGCGCGCAATCTGGATTTGCCGCATATAGGCGTATACAGCGCCTGCTCTACGTATACCGAAGCTTTGTCTTTGGGGGCGACGCTGATTGATGCAGGGCACTTTACTTCGGTTGCATGTGCGACGGTAAGCCATTTCGCAACCGCCGAGCGACAATTCCGATATCCGCTCGAATACGGTTGTCAGCGCCCGCCTTATGCGCAATGGACGGTAACCGCGGCCGGTAGTTGCGTACTTTCGGCCAAAGGGGAAGGTCCTGTTATCCGATCCGCAACGCTCGGTAAAGTCATCGATTTCGGCCAAAACGACATATCCAACATGGGGGCGGCAATGGCGCCCGCCGCCATGGACACCATGTGTACCTTATTCCGCGAAACAGACTTGTCTCCGAAAGATTTTGACTTGATTCTGACGGGCGATCTCGGAAAACTCGGGTCCGATATCTTGCGCAATCTCATGCGGGAGCAAGGATACGAACTCGGACAGCAATACAAAGATTGCGGATGCCTCATATACAGTGTAGACCAGAATTGCTATCAAGGCGGTAGCGGGGCGGGTTGCAGCGCCTCTGTAATGAATGAATTCGTACTGCCGCGCATCCATGACGGAACGTATAAACGTGTAGCGTATCTGGCCACAGGCGCGCTGATGAGCACGCAAAGTTGCTACCAAGGGGAAACCATTCCTTGTATCAGTCACGGAATTGTTATAGAGGGGGAAAACGTATGACAATACTCAATACTATTACCACATACCTTACCGTATTTGCCGTGGGCGGACTTATGTGCGCATTGGCGCAATTGCTGATTATCAAAACCAAGCTGACACCGGCAAGAATTCTGGTGATTTTTCTTCTCACCGGCGTGCTTTTGGAAGGAATCGGCGTATACAAATACATCAACGATTTTGCGCAAGCCGGTATCAGTGTACCTATTATCGGCTTCGGCGCGTCGTTGGCACGCGGCTCCATCGAAATGGCGCGTCAAATCGGATTTATAGGCGCTTTTGCCGGCGGTCTGGTACGTACTGCGTTTGGCGTAGGCGTTGCCGTCGTTGCAAGCTATGCCGTTACCTTGATATTTTCGCCTCGTTCCAAATAAAAAAATTGTCAACACGCACCGATATGCCGCATATATACAAATATGGCAAGGTGTATTCGCAAAAAAAGCAGGAAGAAACAGATCGTCGTAGCTGTTCTTCTTTTGCTATGTATCGGCATCTACTTTTTTGTCATATGGTACGTCAAGCCGGTAATTCGCACCGTGTCGCAGGAAGAGGTGCGTTCTTTAACCATCAATGCGGTAAATCTGTCCGTTTCGGAAGTTATGGAAGAAAATCCCGCCTATATTCAAATGACCGAAATTGTGAAAGACAATGACGGTAATATTGCCATGATTTATGCAAATGCATCGATAATTAACTCTCTGTCCCGTAAAATCACCGAACAGGCGCAAACGCATTTGCGGCAAATGGAAGAAACGGGAATCGAAATCCCTCTGGGATCGTTGTCCGGCATTGCTTTTTTGGCGGGGCGCGGCCCGAATATTAAGATTAAAGCACTTCCCGTCGGAAATATAGACACAGCCTTTTCCTCCGAGTTTATTCCCGCCGGTATCAACCAAACCCTTCACAAACTGTTTATCGACGTAACGGCAAGCGTGAGTATTATCATTCCGGGGGCGGAAAATAAGATCACAACCATAACGCAAGTTTTAATAGAAGAGAGTCTTATCATCGGAAAGGTTCCCGAAGTCTATCTTGGCTCGCAAACGTTAGACGTATCGTACGATTTAGTGCCTTGAATACATTGACATTCACTTGAAAATGTGCTACCATATAAGAAATACGATGACTGCGGCTCAAGATAAGCGCAACCCCGACAGAGAGCGTTCCCCGGCTGAAAGAACGCACTGCGCCCAAAATATTCTCCGCACGAGTACGTTTGCCCAAACCGCATAGTGGCTGTAAGCAAACGCGGTGGTTCCGTTACAACCGTTTCGAGGCCGAAAGCACTGCTTATCGGCGAACTGAGGTGGTACCGCGTAAAACTTTACGCCCTCGGACTGATCCGAGGGTTTTTTATTTTGGAGGCGTTATGGAAGAAAATATCAAGCAACTCACCGATACAACATTGGCGAATATTGCGGCATGCGACACGGGAGCACAATTAAACGATATCCGCATCGGAATACTCGGTAAGAGCGGCGCGTTGACTGCTTTATTAAAAAGCATGAAAGACATTCCGCCGGAAAAGCGTCCCGAGGTGGGGAAGATCGTCAACGTCGCCCGAGAACGTCTGGAAGCGGCAATTGCCGATCGACAAGCCGTTATCGAGCAACAAGAGCTTGATCGGCGCTTACAGTCCGAAAAGATCGATATCTCCATCGACGTGCCTACACCTTGTGCCGGTGGCTATCATCCGCTCACATTGATACGCAACCGAATCGTGGATTTTTTCTCCTCGCTGAGTTTTGTCGTGGACGAAGGTCCCGAAATCGAAACGGATTATTATAATTTCGAAGCACTCAACATTCCGGCCGACCACCCTGCACGGGAAATGCAGGATACGTTCTTTGTAACCGACAAATTCCTGTTGCGTTCACAGACCTCCGCCGGACAAATCCGCATGATGGAAAAAGTAAAACCGCCGATCAAAATGATCTCGCCCGGCCGTGTATTCCGGGCCGATGAGGCAGATGCGACGCATTCCCCCGTGTTTCATCAGGTAGAAGGATTAGTGGTAGACAAGGGGATTACGATGTGCGATCTGAAAGGCATCCTCGACTTATTCGCCAAGAAGTTCTTTAACGAGAATACGCAAACGCGTTTCCGCCCGTCTTACTTTCCGTTCACCGAGCCAAGTGTGGAGGTAGACGCCTCTTGCAGTCAATGCGGCGGCAAAGGTTGTCGGGTGTGCAAAGGAACCGGTTGGATAGAAATTTTGGGAGCAGGCATGGTAAATCGCAACGTTCTCAAAAACTGTGATATCGATCCCGATATCTACACAGGCTATGCCTTTGGGGTAGGATTGGATCGTATCACCAATATTATTTACGGAATCAATAACCTGCGCACCGTATATGAAAACGATATACGTTTCCTCAAACAGTTTAACTAAGGAGAGTACAATATGAAATTACCGATCAGTTGGCTGAATGAATATGTGTCTACCGAAGGAATATCGCCGGAAGAACTCGCCGATAAGCTCCTCAATATCGGATTCGAAGTAGAAGAAATTATCTATACGGGCGCAGGCATTGAAAAGGTTGTGACGGGAAAAATTCTGGACATCAAAAAACATGCCGATGCGGACAAATTACGCGTGTGTATGGTAGACGTAGGAAGTGAAATTACCACAATTGTCACGGGTGCGCAGAATATACATGTGGGCGATACCGTACCGGTCGCATTGGACGGCGCGACTTTGCCCAACGGGAAACAGATTCTCGCGGCCCCTCTTCGCGGTGTAATGAGTTACGGAATGATGTGTTCCGGCAGTGAATTAGGCGTAGATAACAGTGTGATCGACGGCGCGGAAGTCAACGGAATCCTTATTTTGCCCGACATGGCAAGCGGAATCGACATTAAGGAAGTACTGCGGTTAAACGACTGTGTGCTGGATATCTCCGTCACCGCCAACCGTCCCGATTGCCAATCGGTATACGGCATGGCTCGGGAAATCGCAGCCGTACTCGACCGAAAACTGAAACCGCTTCGTCTTACGTACAAAACCGTACCGAGCGATCAAAAACCCACGGTTGAAATTCTCGATCCCGTATGCAGCCGTTATACTTGCCAAATCGTGCGAAACATAAAAATCGAGCAATCACCCGACTGGATGCGGGACAGGCTGCGTAGCGTAGGCGTACGCCCTATAAACAACATAGTCGACATTACCAACTATGTGCTTTTTGAAGTGGGGCAACCGCTCCACGCATTCGATACGGCTTTTGTAGACGATCTGGGAATCGTTGTGCGCAAAGCCGGCAACGGCGAAAAAATCACGGCACTGGATGAAAAAGAATATACGCTGACAGACGGCATGACCGTGATTGCCGATCGCAAAAAGCCTCTCGCCATTGCGGGTGTCATGGGGGGAGAGTTCAGCGGTATCAATTCTAAAACCACTACCGTTCTGTTAGAAGCGGCTCGTTTTGCTAAAGGCAACATCCGTACTACGTCTCGTATCCTTGGGCTCCGCTCCGATTCTTCCGCTCGCTACGAAAAAGGCGTGGATTACGAAAGCGTGGATATCGGACGAAAAAGAGCGCTTGCATTGTTTGCGCAACTGAAAGCCGGCGTCGTTACCGATGCTTTTGCGGAAGGCTCTTCGGAAAAGCCCAAAGAAAAGGTCATAAAAACTTCCGCCCAAAAGATTTCCGCTCTACTCGGCATCGAAGTCAAAGCAAGCGTTATCGCCAAAATACTCAAAACGTTATCTTTTGACGTTACGGTTACGGATAAAACACTCGTTGTCAAAGTACCGCTGTTCCGCGAAGACATAGACAACTACACCGATCTGGCAGAAGAAGTCATTCGATTCTACGGATACGACAATATTCATTCCACCTTTATGCCTACGGCAAAAACAACAGTGGGGGGACAAGACGTCCGTCAGAAAAACATCCGTCTCGTCAAATCCATCGCATGCGGATTCGGCGCCTACGAAATCATTACGTACTCCTTCATCGGAAAGAAAGCGCTCGATAAACTGAATATTGCGCAAAACAGCGATCTGCGAAAGCAGATTCCTATTCTGAACCCGCTGGGGGAAGAATATTCCCTTATGCGCACACAGTTGCTTTCCAATATGCTGAGTGTAGTCTCTTTCAATCTGAACCGCAAAAATAAAGATTTCCGACTGTTTGAGGTGGGAAAAACCTATATGCCGAAAGCGTTGCCGCTTACGGAATTACCCGAAGAGCACGATACGCTGTGCGTTGCTTTTGTGGGCGCAAAAGAAAGTTTCTATACCGTGAAAGCGGTTGCGTCCGAAGTATTGCGCAAGTTCCGCATCGAACCGGATGCGGCTTCCTATTCAAGTGCACCGTATTTGCATCCGGGAGTCAGTTGCGATTATAGCATCGGCGGAAAAACAGTATGTTCCTTAGGCAAACTGCATCCGTCGGTTGCCAAAAATTACGATATAAACGACGACGTGTATGTTTTGGAAATGGATCTGAGCGGCTTTATCTCTCGGGAGATTCCTGTCGAAAAATTCAGCATTCTTCCCAAATATCAAGCAGTCGAACGCGATCTTGCCGTGGTAGTGCAAAAAGATGTACCGGTAGGTTCGATTTTGAAAACGGCAAAATCCGCAGATCCTCTTTGTGTGCATGCAGAACTTTTCGACGTTTACGCGGGAGAACAAATCGAAGCAGGGCATAAGAGCGTAGCGCTCACCATTCGTCTTTCCGACCCCGATAAGACGTTAACCGATGAGGAAATCACAACATCCGTTAAAAAC
>CAMUPJ010000103.1 GCA_947090725.1 uncultured Clostridia bacterium | reverse complement strand
TGAAATTTCCGAAACAGTGTGGTATACTATATACAAAGAAAGAAGTGGGGCACAGTGCATTTTACATGGAAGAGAATGAGATCAACGCGTTTTATGAGGGCAAGCAGACAGACGGGTACAAATTTTTCGGGTGCAAATTAGCGGGAGATAAAGCATCGTTTGCCGTATTTGCCCCGCGCGCAAAAGGGGTGAGCGTAGTCGGGGATTTTTCCGATTGGAAGCCGGTGCCGCTTTCGTGTAAGCGTGGTATCTGGTCGGGGGAAGTATCGGGCGTCCGCGAATTCGACAACTATAAATATCTGATCGCCACGCAGGACGGGCGGGTTCTGTACAAGGCCGATCCGTATGCGCGGCACAGCGAGAACGGCGGCAACTTTTGCAGTAAGGTGTATGACGCTTCCCGTATCGTTTGGAGCGACGAGTCGTATATGGCGTCGCGGGAACGGACGAGTACATACCGTAAGCCTGTCAGTATTTACGAGGCGCATATCGGGTCGTGGCGGCGTTATGCCGACGGTAACTATTTCGATTACCGCAAGTTTGCCGACGAAGCGTCGGTATATCTGCAAAAGATGGGATACACCCATATCGAATTGATGGGCATAGCCGAATATCCGTACGACGGCAGTTGGGGGTACCAGGTGACGGGGTATTATGCGCCCACGTCGCGTTACGGTACGCCTGCCGACTTTGCGTATCTCGTGAACACGTTTCATAATGCGGGAATCGGCGTGATTCTGGATTGGGTGCCCGGGCATTTTCCCAAAGACGCGCACGGGCTGTACGAATTCGACGGACAACCTTTGTACGAGCCGGACGATCCGCTTCGCAAAGAACATAAGGAATGGGGGACGCGCTGTTTCGATTACGGCAGAAAAGAGGTGACGAGCTTCCTCATCTCCAATGCCTTTTATTGGTTGCGGGAATTCCATATCGACGGACTCAGAGTGGACGCCGTGGCCAGCATGTTGTATCTCGATTATGCGCGTACCGAGTGGCGTCCCAACCGTTACGGCGGCAAGGAAAACCTCGAAGCCGTCGAGTTTTTCCGTATGCTCAATACGGCGGTCTTTTCGCAATTCCGTAACGTCATGATGATTGCCGAAGAAAGTACGGCGTGGCCGCTTGTGACCCGCCCCGTTTCGGACGGAGGGTTGGGGTTCAATTACAAGTGGAACATGGGGTGGATGAACGATACCCTCGATTATGCCAAGACCGATCCGCTGTTTCGCGCGGGAAAACACAATCATCTCACGTTTTCCATGACGTATGCGTTCAGCGAGAATTATATTCTGCCTATTTCTCATGACGAAATCGTGCACGGCAAAGGTTCGCTCCTCAATAAGATGCCGGGCGCATACGAGCAGAAATTCGCGGGACTGCGCAACTATCTGATGAATATGTATGCGCATCCCGGCAAGAAACTGCTCATGATGGGAAGCGAGTTGGGCATGTTCAAAGAATGGGATTTTGCGGGCGAATTGGATTGGGAGCTGCTCGAATATCCCGCGCATAGCGATACGCAGGCTTTTGCGGCGTTGCTCAACGGGATTTACCGCAAGCAGGCGGCGCTTTACGAAATCGACGACGATTGGAAGGGATTCGAGTGGTTGGTGCCCGACGACCGAAACAATAACGTCATTATCTACGAGCGGCGAGACAATGCGGGAAATCGTCTGGTGGCGATATTCAATTTTGCACCCGTTGCCGTCGAAGATTACGTCTTCGGGTGTGCAAAGGGGACGTTTACCGAGATTCTGCACAGCGATATCGACGGATATACTACCAAGGCGGTCAAGCATGCTACGGAAAACATACCCTCGCACGGAAAACAGACGAGCATCCGGATGCATATTCCGGCGATGTGTGGCATATACATGCTAAGTAAGGCTACTCCGAAAAAAAGCGACAATGCAGGGAAGCCGACGCGCAAACGCTCGTGCAGATCGGCCGGACACGCAATCGAATAAGTTATTGGTCTAATGATGCGGCGAAAGCCGCGAAAAGGAAAGGGAAAATATGAAAAAGAAAAAATGTGTGGCAATGTTGCTTGCGGGGGGCGAGGGCAAACGGCTTTTTGCCCTTACGGGCACGGCGGCCAAACCGGCTGTTTCGTTCGGAGCGAAGTACAGAATCATCGACTTTACACTCTCCAATTGCACCAACTCGGGAATCGATACGGTGGGTGTGCTCACGCAGTATCAGCCGTTGCTCCTCAACGAGTATATCGGCAACGGCGAGCCGTGGGATCTCGACCGTTCTTACGGGGGCGTACATACGCTTCCGCCGTATCAGGCAAAAACGGGCGGCGAATGGTACAAAGGTACGGCGAATGCGATTTATCAGAACATTCACTTTTTGGAAGAATACGATTCCGAGCACGTATTGATTCTCTCCGGCGACCACATCTACAAAATGGATTATTCCGCCATGCTTGCCGAACATATCGAGAACGACGCCGATTGCACCATCAGCGTGATTGACGTAAGCGACGAAGAAGCCAAGCGGTTCGGCATCATGGATTTCGACGGCGACAAACGGATCACCTCGTTTGAAGAAAAACCCGCGCAACCGAAATCCAATCACGCCAGTATGGGTGTGTATATATTCAAAAAGGCGGTGCTGGTCGATGCGCTCATAGCCGACGAAAAGGACCCCAAATCCCATAAGGACTTCGGGAAAAACATTATTCCCAAGCTACTCGGGGAGGGCAAACGCATGTTTGCGTATTCCTTTAAGGGATACTGGAAAGACGTGGGAACGGTCACCAGTCTTTGGGAAGCCAATATGGATCTTTTGGGCGAGCGTCCCGCGCTTTCGCTTTCCGATCCCAATCACAAGATTTACTCCCGCAACGAGCCGTTGCCGCCTACGTTTGTGGGCAATACCGCCGAAGTGGAAAACAGTATTCTGACGACCGGTTGCGAGGTGTACGGCAAAGTGGTCAATTCGGTGATCGGTGCGGGCGTGGTGATCGAAGAAGGCGCCTTGGTACAAAACAGTGTGCTGATGTCGGGCGTACACGTAGGCAAAAACGTGCGTATAGATTACGGTATGTTGGATGAGGACGTAACCGTAGGGGCGGGCGCGGTCATAGGAGACGAAAAGAGCGACAAAGAGCATATTGCGCTCGTGGGGCGCGGCAACAAGATTCCGGCGAAGGCAAAGATCGAGTCGGGTAAGATAGTGGATTGAGAGGGAAGAGGATGAAAACGTTAGGCGTAATATTCAGTAATATACACGATAAAGAGATCACCGAGCTGACGAGTCGGCGCACGCTTGCGTCCATACCGTTCGGCGGCAGATACCGACTCATCGATTTTGTGCTGAGCAATATGGTCAACAGCGGCATCGGTAAAGTGGGTGTGATCACCAAGATGAATTATCAATCGCTCATGGACCATGTGGGCAACGGAAAACATTGGGACCTCAGTCGTAAGAACGGCGGTCTGATGATCCTGCCGCCGTACAACAACAGCGACAATGCGCTGTATAAATCGCGGTTCGATGCGATTCGCGGCATTCGCCACTTTTTGGAACGCAGCGACGAAGAATACGTGGTGATGAGCGACTGCGACGCGGTATGCAATTTCAATTTTGCCGACGCGGTACAGCAACACATCGACAAACACGCCGACATTACCGTCGTGGTGCACAAACGCAAATTGGACGGGGAAAAGTTGGCGCGCTCGGTAGTGGAATACGACGTGGACAAACGCGTTACCAAAGTCTCCGCACAGGGCAAACCGTCGGGGGAAAAGTATGTGTTGGCCAACATATTGGTCATTACCCGAAGATTTCTGCTTTCCCTTATCGATAACGCCGATGACTTGGGGTATTCCAGCTTTTCGCGCGACGTGTTGGCGCGTGGTTGCAAAGAGTACCGGGTGTTTGCTTATCCGTACAACGGTTATTTCGCATCCATCGATTCGTTGGCGAGCTACTATACTTGCTCTATGGAGCTACTCGACCGCAACAAGCGCATCGAACTTTTCCATAAGGACGGAGCGGATATTTATACCAAGGTGCGCGATTCGGCGCCGGCGAGGTTTGCGCCCACCGCAAAAGTCCGCAACTCCTTGATTGCCGACGGTTGTGATATAGAGGGGGAGGTTTCCAACTCGATCTTGTTCCGCGGCGTAAAAGTGGCCAAAGGCGCGGTGATAACCGACTCCATCATTTTTCAGGATTCCGAGGTGGGCGACGGTACGCGATTGCATTGCGTAATCGCCGACAAACAGACGCGAATCCTGGCCGGCAGAATGTTGTCGGGACACGAGACGCACCCTTACTTTATTGCCAAGAATACCGTAATCTGATTGCGAAAAAAATGAATAATATCCATTGATAAATTTCCGCTAGTATGCTATGATATTCGAGATAAAAAGGAGAAAAGAAAATGGCAACTGAAAAAACCGGCGCATCCAAGACCGGCAAAACGGTAAAAACCGCAGAGAAAAAGACGACGACCGCCAAAAAGACAGCGGCGGTTTCGTCGGCGATAGAGACCAAACCCGTTCTCCGAAAGGTCGTGGAGAAGAAGCCCGCCGTGATCCGAGAAACGGAAAAAGCGGTAGCGACCGTAAAGACCGAAAAGAAAGCTCCCGAAAAGAAAGCGACGCCCAAGCCCCAAGCGGAATCTTCCGCCCAAGCACCCGCGCCGTCCAAGAAGATACTGTTTGTGTGCAGCGAAGCTTTTCCGTTTGCCGGCACCGGCGGTTTGGGCGAAGTGATGGGGAGTTTGCCGCGCGCGATCAACGCGCAAAACGCGGGATACGAGGCGCGGATCATTTTGCCGCTTTATCAGGGATTCCCCGAATCGGAGCGCAGCAAGTTGCAGTTTATCTGCCATATCAACGTACCGCTTGCCTGGCGGCAACAGTATTGCGGCCTCTTTAAGCTCGACTACAACGGCACGGTATATTACTTTATCGACAACGAGTACTACTTCAAACGTCCCAATCTGTACGGCTACTACGACGACGGAGAGCGGTTTGCATTCCTTTCGCGTGCGGTGACGGAGCTTATTCCGCATCTCGACTTCAAACCGGATATTTTGCATTGCCAGGATTGGCAGACGGCGTTGGTGCCCATTTATTACAAGCTTTTCTATATGTACCGCACGGGATACGACGGTATCAAGATGATCTTTACCATTCATAATATAGAATACCAGGGAAAATACAGCCGAAGCATTATCGAAGACGTGTTCGGGATTCCCGACAACCAATATATGAGTATCGAGCATCACGGCTGTATCAATCTCATGAAGGGCGCTATCGATTATTCCGACGCCATCAGTACGGTCAGTCCCACGTATGCGCGGGAAATTATGGATCCGTATTATGCGCACGGATTGGAAAACGTCCTTCTGAAGAACGCGCACAAGTTGCGCGGCATATTAAACGGTGTGGACGTGGAATCGTACAATCCCCGTACGCAGAAAGCGCTCTTTTGCAATTACGACGAAAACAATCTCGAGGGAAAGGCGCGCGGCAAAGCGGAATTGCAAAAGCTTCTGAACCTGCCGCAGGCGCCCGATACGCCCATTATCGCCATCGTTTCGCGACTGGTCGGGCACAAAGGGCTGGATCTCGTCCGCGCTTCGATGAACGATATTCTCAAGAAAAACGTGCAGGTGATTTTGCTCGGTAAGGGCGATCCCGATTACGAGAATTACTTTTCGCACGTACAAAAGATGTACGATCGCAAATTCAGTGCGGTGATCGCGTTCAATAAAGATTTGTCGCACAAGATTTATGCCGGCGCGGATATCTTCCTGATGCCGTCGCGCAGCGAGCCTTGCGGTCTGAGTCAGATGATGGCATGCCGTTACGGCACCATTCCCATTGTGCGGGAAACGGGCGGTCTCGTGGACAGCATCGTGGATTGCTACAACGGCGATTTCGGAAACGGTTTCCGCTTTGCCAGATACGATGCGGGGGATATGATGGGCGCCATCGACAGAGCGGTGGGACTGTACACCGATTACAAAGAGAAATGGGCGGGACTTGTGCGTAGAGCCATGACCACCGACTTTACTTGGAAAAGTTCGGCCGGCGAATATATCCGATTCTACGGTGAACTGTTGCACTAAACCGGTTATAAGATTTTTTATTCTGTGGAGGCATGACCGAATTGGCTACCGAAGAAATGCTGGAACTGATATCCGACAAGCTGAACAAATACTTTGCGGCTACCAAAAAGACCGCTACTGAGGAACAGGCGTACAAGGCTTTGGCGCTCGTGCTCCGCGATAAACTGCTTAAAAAGAAACAGGCGAACAATCAACGCGTCGTGCAGGGAAAGTACAAGAAGGTTTACTATCTGTGTATGGAGTTCTTGCTCGGACGCAGTCTGCGCAACAATCTGTATAATCTCGGGCTGGAAGAAAGCGCCCGCGAAGCGCTCAAGAAGATGGGATTCGATCTCGATCGGCTGTACGAGCTGGAAGCGGATGCGGGACTGGGCAACGGCGGATTGGGACGACTTGCCGCGTGCTTTATGGACAGTTTGGCTACCGAGAATTATCCCGCCATGGGATTTTCCATTCGATACG
>CAMUPJ010000102.1 GCA_947090725.1 uncultured Clostridia bacterium | reverse complement strand
TACAACAAGCCCTACTCTGTCAAACCCGCCGCACCGTTTCAGCGAATCGTAGACGGATTTGCAATGTCCGCCGCCGCCAATCAACAAAATCGATTTCACCGCAATTACTCCTCAAGCCTTTTGCGCATTTCTTCCATCGTATCGAATTGCCCCATATCCATCCAAGCCTCTTCGCCGATCGGATATATGCCGACTTTCATTCCCTTCTCCTGCGCACGCACAATTACGTCGGGAAATCCGATTTTCTCCTCATGCCCGATTAAGTCGAGAACCTGCGGTTCTACCAGATACGTACCCGTATTGGTAAAATACGAATAGCTGGGCTTTTCCTTCATTTCGATTATGGTTCCGTTTTCGTCGGGAACGACAACGCCGTAGGGAATCGTATAATTTTTCAGCGAACAAATCATGGTAACGGCATTGCCGCTCTCTCTGTGTTTCTTCAAAATACTCGCATAATCATCGGTTATCAGCGTATCGCAATTGGTAAAAATGAACGTCGATGTGATTTTGCCTTGCAAATAGCACAGCCCGCCCGCCGTTCCGAGCGGTATATCCTCATCAACATATATAACCGAATACGCTTTGTCGATCTCGTTAAAGTAGGCCTTGATCATATTTTTTTTATGATTGACCACCAAATAGAATTCGTCGCAACCGTAGGCATGGAATTTGTTGATGATATGCTCGCAAATCGGGATATCGCCTATAGGGATCAACGGTTTCGGCAATATCTTTGTGTAGGGATACAGCCTTGTACCCAAACCGCCGGCCATAATGACGACCGGCACGTGCAGGGAATCCCGCTTCCGCTTGTTCTCATAATCACGCAAAACAATATCTACGACAATATGATTGCGATCGACTACGGGCACAATGGCTATTTTATACTTATTCAGCAGTTTTTTTGCCTCGCCATACGCAGTAACCGAAACATATTTGGGATTATAGTTAGCGATGTCCCGCACCACAGCATCGGTATTTTGCGTTTTGAGCAAATGCCGACGAATATCCCCGTCGGAAATTACGGCCAATAGCTTTTTGTCCGAATCGACCACCAACAACGGAATTCCGTTTGCGTCGCTCAGTTTTGCGAGCGCTTCGGACAGCGGTGCATCTTGCGTTATAAACAATGAATCGTATTGTTGCATTTACTTTTTCCAAACGGGGTTTTTCAGCACCCACTCGCCTCTTTCGTTTTTATCAAACAAGTCTTTGTTGTAAAGTTTATCGACGACAGTCCAAAATTCGGTTTCGGTGTACCCGTAAAACGCGCAGAAATCACGAACGCAAAGCGGATCGAGTTTGCCGTCGTGCGCTTTTACCTGTGCAATCGCTTCGTCGCGTGTAAGCATTCCGTACCGCACCATTCTCGCAGAATAGTCGGTAGCGGACGCGTGACCGAATTTCGGATATTTCAGCCAGGAATGCACCAAATACGCGCGACTGTCGATTTGATCCATATTTTCCACATGATGTGTTCGGTTCCACTCATGCGTCAAGTCGTGAAAACCTCTCGATTTTGCAAAATTGTAATTGGCAAAAGAATTCCACGGCAGAAAATAGGAGACGTACATCGGATCCAGCTTGTCCATTTCTTCAACGGTCGGCGCAAACGTCATTTGCAACTGTTGCATCGACACGCCGGTTTCACGCACCAACTCTTCCACATCCATATCGCTTGCCACGCCGTTTCGAAGTTGGTCTTTCGCGGAATAGGTTTCCCGGTATCCCCCTCCGCCGTATTCATAGCTGACATTCTCGCCGTAGACCAAAAGCGGCGTATTGAATTTGAGGGCCATCAGGAGCGGAAAGGTGTAAATCAGCCGATCGATAAACCACGTGGGCTTTCCGTACTTTTCAAACGTGTATCTGCCGATTTTCTTTTGTGCTTCGATGTCCGGCTTTAAGCTGATGATATTACAACCGAACGCTTCGGAAATATTCTTGAGATTGTGAATGCCTGCTTGCGTCATGGGAAAATTATCTTCCACACTGAACAGTACGGGATTCATTCCCATCACTTCTTTCATCAAATGCACTTGGAAATGCGAATCTTTCCCACCCGATACGGCGATTGCGCAGTCATATCCGCTTCCGTTCATGCCACGGTATCGGTCGCAAAGTTGTTCGAGTTCCTTATAACGCGCATCCCAATCGATTTCGGCACGGTGCTCGTACGACTGACAAGCGGAGCAAACTCCGTTTTTGTCAAACGTAATCCCGGGACGTGTATCCGGCATGACACACTTTTTACAATACTTCATATAGTTCCTCCTTTATAATAAATGCTGACACACGCGGCTGACGTCGCTTAATGTCAGGTTTGTACTGCACGGCAAATTCACAACATGCGCATGATAATATTTCGCCTGCTCGATTTCATAAGAGCGGTCGGCCAAATACGGCAATTGCTCGTGAATAAGTCCCCATATCGGACGGGTCTGAATTTTATTTTCTTTTAACGTGCGTATCAGTTCGTCGCGCGTATATCGGTAGTCCGACGCACAAAATAGCGAATAGAACCAATAATTACTTCTGATACCATCGCGTACCGCAAGTATTTTCAAATCGTTTCTGCCGTCCATTGCCTTTTTGTACGCAAAATAATTTTCGGTTTTGATGCGGATAAATTTTTCCAACTGTTCCAACTGTGCCAATCCGAGCGCCGCCTGCATATTGGTCATGCGGTAATTAAACCCGATTTCATCGTGAATAAAATTCGCCTCGTCGCTCTTTGCCTGCGTCGTCAAATGTTTGGCATGTTCCAATAGTCGTAAATCGTTCGATACCAGCATCCCGCCGCCGCCGGTAGTGATGATTTTATTTCCGTTGAACGAATATACTCCCACATCCCCTAGCATGCCGGCATATCGTCCCTTATATTTCCCCGCCGTGTAGTGCGTCCCGAGCGCTTCCGTAGCGTCCTCGATCACCTTTACATGATACTTCTCCGCGATATTCATAATGCTTTCCATATCCGCCATATTGCCGAACACATGTACTACGACTATCGCTTTCACATGCTTTCCCGTTTGTTTGTCCAGCAGTTTGCCGCCGATAAAATCGCATTCTTCCTTGCAGAACTTTTCGAGCTTAAGAGGGTCCATGCACAGCGAATCGTCGCAATCCATAAATATCGGTGTGGCGCCGACGTACTTAACGGGATTTACGGCGGCAATAAACGTCAGCGTAGGTACGAGCACGATATCCTCGTTTGTTACGCCGAGAGTTATCAGCGCGATATGCAAACCGGACGTTCCGTTTTGACAAGAGACCGCAGCAGGCGCGTGTACGTACTCGGCAAGTTTTTTTTCAAACTCGTTCACGTACGGTCCGGCAGTAGATACCCATTCGGTCTCGATTGCCTGCGTAACATACTTCAACTCATTACCTTTCAGATTGGGCACCGATAACGGTATGAATTTGTCTATCATCTGTCACCTCACTAAATATTATAAATATCGGTTTTATACTTGTCCAAGTTATGTCTGAAAAACTCGACGGTTTCCGCAAGCCCCTGCTCAAACGTATATTTAGGCTGCCAAGCGGTAAGCCGACGGATTTTCTCATTGCTACCGAGCAAACGATTGACCTCGCTTTTTTCGGGGCGCAGTCTTTCTTCCTCGCAAATAATCTTCGTGTGCGGATGGATTTGCCGAATCAGCGCATTCGCCAAATCACCGATAGATATTTCATGTTGTGTGGCAATATTGATTTCCTCGCCAACGGTCTTATCGGACTTGTAAATCTCGATAAATCCGTTTGCCGTATCTTTTACGTAATTAAAGTCGCGGGTCGGCGTAAGCGAACCCAACTTGATTTCCGTTTTTCCGGCAAGCAATTGCGTAATAATCGTCGGGATAACCGCACGTGCCGATTGGCGCGGGCCATACGTGTTAAACGGCCGTACAATGGTGACGGGTAAATTGAAACTGCGGTAAAACGATTCGGCGAGCCTGTCTGCGCCGATCTTGGTAGCCGAATACGGCGATTGCCCTTGATACGGATGCTTTTCGTCAATAGGCACATACTGCGCGGTACCGTATACCTCCGACGTAGAAGTCACCAAAATGCGTTCCGTTTCCAGTTGCCGCGCCGCCTGCAAAACATTGAGCGTACCCTTTATATTGGTATCCACATAGGCATCGGGCGAATGATAGCTAAACGGAATCGCGATCAGTGCCGCTAGGTGAAATACCGCATGGCAACCTTTCATTGCCTCGCGCACTCCGTTCGGATCCCGTATATCTCCGGTAAAAACCTCAACGTTTTGCATAACTTCTTTCGGCAACGTATCCAACCAACCCCACGTATTAAACGAATTATAATACGCAAACGCCTTGACCGTAAAGCCCTGCCGAACAAGTTCCTCGGTCAAATGGCTGCCTATAAATCCGTCTGCACCTGTTACTAAAACCTTTTTCATTCTGTTTCCTTCCCATGTTTTTTAATTTTTCTTACAAGCGGAACCGTTGCCGTATACAAATGCGGAAAACGGTAAATCATTGCATTGGTAAATTTCTTTCTGCGCGGCAATGTTTTATAATAAGCATTTTTCTGCCATTTCGGAAATCTTCTTTTCAGATCGGCAAGCAACTGTTTAATTTCCTTTTTAGGCGTTTTCGAAAACTTCAACGACAGCGTATAGATTGTGTTGAAAGTCGCACGAAACGTAAAAATATATTCCAATGCTGACTTGTAGTCTTCATACAATCCACGCTTTTGCATTTCGTCCAACAACATGACCTCGACGGTAATCCTGTCAAACTGATATGCCTGATTGAACGCATTTACCGTTGAGCCGCTGTTTTTCCTGTAGAAATATACGGTTTCGGGCAAATAGACGACTTTATTCAGATACGGCTTGGTCAAAGTAACCCAATAATTATCTTCATACCGCAAATGTTCGGGGAAAAACAAATTGTTCTCTGTAAGAATATCTTTTTTGTAAATTCCGCACCATACGGAAGTTTGTAAAAAGCACATCAAGTCGTTTTTGTCTTGCACGGAAAGCGCGCGATTGTTGTACTTGTTCAACACCGACGCATCCCAGATTACGTCGGGCGAAGCCCCAAGATAATCGGTATAATTTTCCGATTCGGGAAAACATGCATATTGCCCGAAAACGGCGTCGGCATCGTGCAAAGTCGCCACCGCATATAATTTCTCATACATATCGGGCGCAACGGCGTCATCGGAATCGACAAACCCTATATATACTCCGGAAGCAGCTTGCATGCCCAGATTGCGTGCGCCGCCTTGCCTGAGATTAACCGGCGAATCGATCACTTTAATCCTATCGCCATAATCGGTTTCGTATTCTCGCAGAATGGACAAACTATTGTCCGGAGAACAATCGTTGACAAAGATAATCTCGATAGCGTCTAACGTTTGCGCCAACAGACTGTCCGCACATTGCCGGATAAATTTCTCCGTATTGTATACCGGAACGATTACGCTGACTTTATATTTCATGCTTTCTGTTCCCCGCCGTCCAAAAGACTTTGCATGACAACGTCGATTTCCGGATATCCGCCGTTTTGCAACGCATTATCGGTGCTTGTTTTCTCAGCGCTTACGTGCGCCGCAATCATCTCACGCAGTTCCGCATCCGTATTCGGAACCCCGATATTATGAAACGGACCGACAAACACGTCGTCGTTTATGACTTCATTTTCCAAGGGAATCGTTTCGCTAAGCGTCTTCGCCGAATCCAACTTATATAAGAATACCGAAAATATATTCGGGAACGTGTTGGCAATGTTTATTCCCGCCGAGGAATAAAAGCTGAGCGTCATTTGCGGATGCATCACGTCTCCCATCAAGCACTCGATGGGTACCCCGTTCAAGCGCTCATCCACTAACTCCACGTTCTCGAACCGTCGGACAAAGTCGGTATATTTACCTTTTTTTTCTGCCGGATGCGGTTTGATTAAGATCTTTGTGTTGGCCGGAAACAGGCCGACGATGTGTTCCATAAAAGCGCATTCGTCGCTTGTCAAATCGCCGAACCCCCAAACGGGTTCACCCAAAAATACAATATCGCTCTTCACCGTTTCCAAAGTATCCCGCACGGCTTTATCCAGAAATCTATCCAGAAACCGAAACGAATCTCCGAAAATGGTGCTTTTGGACTGCCGTAAGACAATTTGCGAAGCAGCCTTATCCAATGCCCGATACTTCTCTACGTCATTCACGATTACGTAATCTATATCGCGGTTATCCCCCATCGCTCTGCACTGAATCCCTGCGCCGAGCAAAGCGGATAAAATATGCCTTGTCGTCCGTCCGAATGTTTTTTCTGCGTTTTGATTGGTTATACTGTACGTTCCGACGCCTTCCTCGATCAACACAACTTTATTCATACGGTTTTTCCGTTTCAGGATTCTGATTAACTTCGTCGGAATCGGATCGAAATCGCAAAACGTGAAAAGTATCGATTTTTTCTTGCAATTTATGTTTCTTGCAATTTTGCTAAACGGAAACAACCAGCCGCCATATAATAATCTCTGCCAAGCACGGCAAAACTTTTTCCCGAAATGCTTATCCGAAATCTTGATAACCTGCCCGAAATCCGCGGAATAATTCTC